>QQUL01000332.1 GCA_008501565.1 Armatimonadota bacterium | reverse complement strand
ACCCGCGCGAGCTCCATCAGTTGTTCTTGAAATATCGGGACACCAAGCGTCTTGGCGAGAATCGGTTCGGCGGATGGGTGGAGATAGGTGACCGGCTCCTCACCGTTGCGTCTACGCAGGTACGGATGCACGGACTGGCCCTGGATCGGGCCGGGTCTGATGAGAGCGACTTCAACAGCGAGGTCGTAGAACGTGCGAGGTTTCATCTTGGGAAGTGTCGCCATCTGCGCACGCGACTCCACCTGAAAGACCCCGACCGTGTCTGCCCTCGTAAGCATGTCGTAGACAACAGGTTCCTGCGGAATCAATGCAAGATCGACGTCGATTCCATGGAAGTCTGAGATGAGATCGACCGACAGATGCAACGCGTTGAGGGCACCGAGGGCAAGTAGATCGAACTTGACGAGACCCATCGCTGCCGTGTCGTTCTTGTCCCACTGGAGTACCGAACGATCAGCCATCCTCCCCCATTCGAGTGGGGTGGTCTCCCACAAGGGGCGTCGAGTGATGACCATGCCGCCTGAGTGAATACCGAGATGGCGTGGAAAGCCGTCGAGGCGATGACAGACGTCATAGATGTGATCTGCAGTCAGACCTGCCGGAAGCTCGACAGCCTCTCTCAGTGCTTTCGGGTTCCTTGTGTCGAGATACTTCGTAAGTCCGTTGACCTGCGCCTGTGTCAGCCCGAAAGCCTTGCCAACGTCCTGGAGGACGGACTTGGCACGGTAGGTGATCACGTTTGCGACCATTGCTGCCCGTTCGCGCCCGTAGCGTCGATAGCAGTATTGGATGACTTCCTCGCGTCGTTCGGCTTCGAAATCGATATCGATGTCAGGTGGTCTTCCTCGCTCGTGAGAGAGGAATCGTTCAAAGGGGAGGCCAAGCCTGATCGGATCAACACGGGTGACCTTGAGACAGCGGCACACGGCCGAGTCGGCGCCCGAACCTCTGATCTGGCAGTAGATGTCACGGTTGCGGGCGAACTGGACGATGTCCCATGCGACGAGGAAATAGCCGGCAAACCCGAGGGACTCGATCACCCCGAGTTCATGTTCGAGCCTGCGACGTGCCTGTGGATCGATGCCGTCCTCTGATCCCGGATAGATCTCTCTTGCTCCTTCATACACGAGGGATGCCAGGTACTCGTCCTCGGTGGTGAACGATCCCGGCATCGCAAAATCGGGAAGCTCAGGGGTGAGGAGATCGAGATCGAAAGCCAAGGTTTTGCCAAGGTCAGCTGCTCGTTCGACCGCACCGGGGTATCGCGAGAACTTGGCAGCCATGTCGTCAGGTGTCCGCAGATGACGGAGATCCGTTGCAGGGCGGAATCCGTCGGAAACCTCGAGTGATCGCCGACCTCCAATGGCTGCAAGCACCTCTGCAAGATCGGCATCGTGGTGATGGGCGTAGTGAACATTGTTGGTCGCAACGGTGGAAATGGACAGTCGTGCTGCGACCTCCGCAAGGATGTCGTTGCGGTCGTCGTCGACAGGAAGTCCGTGGTGTGTCAACTCGATGAAGAACCGGTCACCGAAGATGTCCTTGAGGTGAGAAGCCTCCTCCAGGGCACGAAACAGATCCCCTTTTGCCGCAGCGCGTGGCACGGCCCCCTGCCAGCAGCCCGAGAGTGCCACCAAAGAACCGTCTCGGGCTGCTTCATCGAGGTCACGATACGAGTAGATCGGGGCATCTTTCCTGCCGCGGAATTGCCCTCGTGTCACCAGCCTGCTGATCGCCGCGTATCCGGTGGGATCCGGTGCGAGTAGTACGAGGTGGTCGGTCTTGCGCCGTTCCGTGGGTTTGGTTCCATGCATGCGTCGAATGCGGCCTCTTCGTGTGAGGTCATCCGCACCGGTGATCGGAACAGCCTCATCGACCGGTTCGAGAAGCGCCGTGACCGGTGACTCGGATGCGGTGAGACTGCTTGTTGGGAGGCTGTCGCTTGGCATGCCGATCTCGGTTCCATAGACAACGGGAAGACCAATGGTCGAAGCGTGTGCATGCACCTGGACGGCACCCCGGAACCCGTCGTGGTCGGTGATGCCAAGCGCCTCATACCCGAGTTCGGCAGCCCGTCCCACGAGTTCGCCTGCCCAGGATGCACCGTCGAGAAACGAGTAATTCGTGTGGCAATGCAGCTCAGCGTATCGACTCATCCGTGCAGTCTAATCGAACATATGTTCGATGTCTGTCAGAGTGGGCTACAAGAGCGATAAGCACGGTTATCGCGTTCTTGCGGTTTCTGTTTCGCATTCCGTGTTGGTGGCGTATGGTTGATCCATGACCGAGTTCTCTGTTCGCCTCGCAAACAGCCCGGGCCAATTGGCAACGCTCGCCCGGACGCTGGCGGATGCGGAAGTCGGTATCGAGGCCTTCGCAACAATCGCAGATATGGGCCGATCCCATGTGCGGTTCATCGCAGACAACGACGCTCGTGCTCGCCGCGTTCTCCAACTCGCTGGCGTTGAATTTGACGAGACCGACGTCCTCGACACGTTCATACCTCGAGGAACGTCCGGGTTGGCTGCGATGGCGGAGGGCCTCGCAAGGGCTGGTGTGAACATTGACTCGATGTATCTGCTCCACACCGACGCCCAGGGCTACCACATCGCGGTCACCGTCAGTGATCCCGACCTGGCTCGCGCCGCCCTCGCCGTCTGAGGTCAGAAGTCACACAGCCGAAAGCCGAAAGCTGTGAGCTGTAAGCTCCTCCCTCATGAATCTCGGATTCGGTCTGCTCTCGGGGCAGCGTGCCCCTGACGACCCACGATCGTGGGAGGACGTCTACCGCGAGCTGATCGAGCTCACCGTCCACCTTGAGCGCCGCGGCTACACGTCGGTGTGGACGACGGAACACCACTTCGTGGACGATGGCTACATGCCGTCATTGCTTGTGACCTCCGCGGCGATGGCAGCGGTCACTTCTCGCATCCAGATCGGAACCGGTGTGGTGCTCGCTCCGCTCCACAACCCGATCCGACTTGCGGAAGATGCCGCCACGGTTGAGCTGATCTCGCAGGGGCGCCTTCTGCTCGGCCTTGGCCTCGGCTGGTCGGAGACCGAATACGCGATATTCGGTGTTGACATCACCAAGCGAGGGAGTGCGATGTCGGAGATCCTGCAGTTCCTTCCCAAGGCATGGACCGGAGAACCGTTCACATGGGACGGCGATCTGTACTCCTACCCAGAGCTTGCGGTTCGGCCGGCACCGTCGGGCCCGATCCCCCTGATCGTGGGAGGGTCGGTTGATGCTGCGGCCCGTCGGGCGGCCCGCTATGCCGATGGCTTCTTCTCGAACGCCTCCCCGGAACGATTCATCGCCCAGGTCGCTGCGGCAACCGAAGAGATGGAGCGTATCGGGAGAGACCCATCCTCCTTCCGCTGGATTCATTACAGCGTCATGTATCCGGGGCATCGCGACGAGATCATCGATCAGGTGTGGCACCAGATCTGGAAGTACACCGACATGGAGGACTCAACGACACGCGGAGGGCCGATCGCCCGAACCGCTCCCCTATCCGATGACATGGCCGAACGGGTCCGCAGTCGCATTCTTGGCGGTTCCCCCGAGGAGATCGTCCACACGATCGGCACGCTTCGCGATCGCGTTGGTGTCCCGGTTGAATGGGTCGCCCGGTCCCACTTCTCGGACCTTCACTACGGCCAACAGGTCGAGCTCGTCGACCGACTTGCCCAAGAGGTCGGACCACACCTACCCGCGGACTGAAGTCTGACGTCAGATGTCGGATGTCAGACGTCAGACAGCCGACAGCAGAGAGCCCCGGATCACTCCGAGGCTCTCTCAATGCTGGGCGCTTACCACATGGCCTCATGGTCGATAGTGACCCATCGCAGTGCGATGTACGTATTTGGCCATCAGCGCATATCCCGACCACATGGTATCCCAGGCAGCCAACACACGTCAACGGTTGCGCAGAACTGTCACAGCGAGTTCATACGGTGAAACTGCGGAGAGTTGGCAGAGAGGCCGAATGCGGTCGATTGATATTCGGCTGGCTGGTTACGTACTGGCCCGGGGGTTCGAATCCCCCACCCTCCGCCCCTGGGGAAGCGGGCAGGCACGTGTCGGTGCCGGGAACTCTCGCTAGACGGAGTCCACCGCGGAGAGTATCCAGGCGATTTCGTCTTCGGGATCCTCGATGCCGAGATGCAGGTTCCAGCCACCGATGCGGTCACCCGGATCCCATAGAACCCATCGGAGTTCCGCTGCTTCTTCGCCCAGAACCGAGAGATCTTCGGGTGGTTCGTCGTAGCCGAGCGCCTCAAGCATCACCCACCACGCTCCCGCGCGTCCCGTCGGTGTCCCGCGGCGGCGACCATGACCTCCGCCCGATGCCCCGGCCCACACCATTGCCTCCATCGCCGTGGCATGGCTGACATCCGCAATGCGGGATCGGCGTGGCCCCAAGGCGCGGATTGCCGCCTCGATTGTCCCATCGACCGTGATGGCTTCTGCCTTCCCCAGGGAATCCTCCCACCACGGCTTCACGAGCTCCATCATGGCGTGGCAGACACCATCTTCGATTTGTGGATCGTCGGATTCAGGCAGGTCGGTCCATTCCATGTCGATGTCGAAGAGGTCATCGGGAAACACGGCCCGGTCGGACTTGTATTGCGCAACCGGATACTCGGGCTCCCAGACCTGCATCTTCAATGGCGCCGCCAGCACGTGGGTGTCGATCTCGTCGTTGGCGACGTCATCTCCACGAATCGATCGCTCATGGGCAATCATTGCCTTGACGGTTGGAGCGAGATCGTGGGGGGCGAAGTCCTCCCACGGGTGCGTCGAGGCTGCCACCTCCCACAGGGGACCAAGCGCAAATCGTCCGCGACCGTCGGTAAAGATCCTTGCGGCTACGGACACGGCGACCGGCGCCTCCAGCGCGAGCCGGTATTCGGCGAACTGGGCGGTTGCCCACACTTGCTTGCCGCGTTCAACAGCTTCTTCGCACCGATCCCGTAGATCGACCAGTTCATCCCAGGCTCGTCGATCGCAGACGGCGTCGATGTAGCGCGTCAATCCAGCAAGGTCGGATGCCTCGATGAGCGGAGTCAGTGTGTCTGTCACGTGACAACCCTAGATGCCAATGACGCGGTGCACTTGACGGAAGTGCTGTTCACCCGGCTCGCGGTTCTGCACAGGTGCTGACCACGACATCGATACCTGACGCACCGAGAAAGCCGAGCGTTGCTGGCAAGTAGCGGTCTCGAACAGTGACACACACCTCAAGGGCCGTGGCGTCGACGTCGACGACCGCTCCGCCACGGGCAAGCGCAGTCCCGACGACTGTCGATTCATCCCTGGCCCGGACGACGTCTACGGCCAGCTCGCCAGCGTACGCTCGATCCTCGGCAAGCATCGCGGCACCGGCCTCAGCCGCAGCGTCGGCAGCTGCGGCTGCCGATCGGTATGCGGATCCAAGCAATGCAAGCTCGACAACCAAGGCGACCATGACAAAGGATGTGAACACCAGAGCGCCGAACATCGGGAGCATGGAACCGGCCTCGTGTCGCCGATCCGTCGTGAAACGCATCATCAGCGGCTGCTGCGGTAGGGGCTGATCGGCATCTCGAACTGCGCCGATACCGTCGTGCGAATCTTCGATCCGCCAATGCCAATCAAATCGACGTCGAGGAGCGACGAGACTCGCACTGTCTCGCCGTCAACCACAACGTCAATCTCCGACCGACGATCGCCTTCGGGCATCTCTCCGTGCCTGGCAAACCACAGCGCTACCGCACGAGCCTCGTCGGTGGCAATATCCGTCGCCTCGGTGAACCGCACGGCGATGAGCAGCAACGGCATCGTGACCGCCAGGACAGCGAAACTGAGCACCAGCGTTTCGATCAGCGTGGTACCACGCTCATGCGCGAGCCGACTGGTCACGGCGGTACAACCACCGGAGCCGCCCGAGTGATGGAGATTCGAATTGGCAGAAGATCCGGTCCGGGCGGCGCCCAATCAAACGAGACTGTCCCCGTCGCCATGCGACCGTTCGATGTCACCGAGATCTCAGTACCACTCGCCCCAGGCACTGTGGCACGCAGATCACGAGCGAGACGTTGTTCGACCGCCGCGAGATCTCCACTCGTCGCCACCCGCCGTACCGCACCCTCAACGGCAGTGGAAGCGGCACCCCTCGCTACAACCAGAAAGCCGATCTGGACGATGATGGTGAGCACAACGAAGAACACGAGCATCGATGCCAGACCCTCAAGTGTCATCGATCCGCGCTCTACCCGAAGAAGCCACCGAATTCGCCCGCGACGTTGTTCCAAATGTCCCCCGCCGTACCGCGAACCTGTGGCAAGAGGAGCGCGATGACGAGAACGGCGATCGTCGCCAGCCCGAGCCATTCGACGGTGGTCGCACCTCGTTGACTTCTCAATCTGTTGAACATGTCTTCTTCCTTCCTTTCCCGTGGTCATTGCGTGCCCGACAGCTCCTTGAGCCCAACAAGGGTCGGATACAGGAGAAACAGCAGCGCGGTTGGCACCATGAGCGCCAGGACAGGGCCATAGGTCGCAACCGCCCGTTTTCCGCCTTCGGCGGAGAGATCTCGTTCGAGACCAGCCCGTAGGTCGATGGCGAGCTCACCAAGCATCACGGCGAGACGGCCTCCCGATTCGTGAGCGTGTCCGAGGAGTTCATAGAGGCGGCGTCCGTCCTTGTGGGCTGAAGTCCGAGCCACCAGCAACAAGCTCGACGCGAGGCCCTCACCCTCATCTTGAAGCGTGATCACCTCGGTGAGTTCATCAACGGCGCCACCGTCCATCTCTGCGATGACGGCCCGAATGCCCGAGGACACCCAGTCGCCTGCCAC
>QQUL01000280.1 GCA_008501565.1 Armatimonadota bacterium | reverse complement strand
GTTGTTGGTTCGGGACGCCGCCTGCGAGAACACCGATGAAATCGATGCTTCGTTCACCGAGAAGGGCGCGTACGGCACGGTTCCCGACTTCAGTGCCGGTATCGACTGCGACCCTCACGCTGGTGTCTGCCGTGACGCCGGTTCCCACGATCCATCGGGTCCGGCAGGTTGTTCGGCCGGAGAGCGACGACGGATTGCGACAGCGATGGCTGCCATGAGAACGGCGATCAGTACGGCAAGAAGCTTCTTCACGAACCAAACATACCGCGCGCCGAGAGAATGCGGCACGGAGTGACACTGATGGGCGCCTGATGTCGCCGCTATCGAACACCGTTGCCGAGCGCTCCCAGCGCTTCGTCAATCTGCCGGGCGTAGGCGTCGACTTGCGAGTCGGAGGACTCACTGCGAGCTACGAGTTGGATGATGACGCCGGAGATGGGCTCCCACTCAAGGACGGTCATTCCGTTGGATCGTGTGACCGTTCCTGTGTCGTGATGCCCGAGGCTCGACCCGTTGAAGTGAGTAAGCGGCACAGTCGTCGCATCGTTTCCGTAGCGGATTGAGATCGACATCGCAGACGACGGATTATCCCCGTCCATTCTGAACTTGCGGCTGACCGTGTTGGTAAGGGCGTCAGCGTCGATCCCACCTATGGTCGTCATGCCGTCTGGAATGGGTAGTGCCAACGCAAGCTCGGATGCTGTGATGGAACCGGGATTCGCGACTGATGCTTCTTGGACGGCCTGGTTGGGTGAAGGGAACGCACCCCGACCCGTCGCAACCCAGCTGAATGTCCCCCCGACTACGACGACGGTCGCGACGAATGCCGCCACTGCCGCGACAAGGCCGCGTCGTGGATGCGGTCGTTGTCGACCGATGGCGGACTCGAGGCGATCGCCCAGCTCATTGACAAATGGGATGTCACTCATTCTCGATCAGCCTCCATGGAGGTCGACAACCGGCTCAGTGCGCGGTGCACCCTGACCCGAGCAGCGCCCTCGCTACATCCAAGATTGTGCGCGACCTCGCGAAACGAAAGTTCATCCACGATTCTGAGGCGGACGGCATCACGTTCGGCAGTGCTCAGCTCGGCCAGGGCAGCGACGAGTTGCCTGCGGAACGACCTCACCTCGTCTAGGTCCTCGATGCGCTGTAAAGAGGCATCGTCCAGCCGCGGGACTTCTACACCCAACCGACGGAGGGCGCGTTTCTCAGTTCGGTGTCGTCGACGGTGTCGCCGTAGCTCGTTGGAAGCGATGCCGTACAGCCACGCCCCGCCAGGAGCGGCGGAGCGCACATACCGTTTTCGCTTTGTAAAAGCAATCGCGAAGGTCTCAGCCGTCAGGTCTGCTGCCGCTTCACCGTCCCACGTCCTGCGATAGAAGTAGGAGAGAATCCGGTCTGCCCATCGACGGTACAAGACTGAGAACGCGGCAGGGTCGTTTTCGGACTCCTGCAGAAGCTGGGCATCCGACCGAGGGTCTTCGTCGGCTGGACACAACCTCCGTTCGTCGCCCACGCCGCGAGACGGACTCAAGGTCATCTTTCGATTCTACGCGGGTGGAGCAGGAGGACGCATGGGCCTCGACAAGTCATTCGGTCGCCTCGGTGATCACTGTTGCGTAGTCGATGAGTTCAGACCGACTGAGAGTTCCCCCGCGTTGCACGACCTGGAAGATGAGATCCCCTGATGCTGGCCACGAGAGGCTGCTCGAGTGGTCACCCTCGACGATGACACCGGAGCTTTGACCAACGGTCACTATCGAGGAAAGCCGCCCCCCTCCCACGGCCAGCTCCCGCTCCTGACTCCACTCTCCACCGGTGATCAGCAGCACGGTTATGGCCGAGCGATCAGGGGAATGGAACTTGACCTCACCAACAACGAGTGTCTCGCTGATGTCGGCAGCGGCGGGAGAGACCACCTGAGACCGGACCAGGGAGAACCCGCTCGGAGCTGGTACCTGAAGGACCATGGCCCCAAGATCATTGCCAGCAGCGACAGCGAGGGCAGCTCCATCAGGGTCCGGAGTTGGGTTGGTAGTTGGGTCGTGGGCACCAGCTGTTTGCGTGAAGAGCGACACAGCAAGCAGAGCCGCCGCTACAGAAGCGACCCCGACGCCTATCGTCAATCTGAATTGGGTCTGAGTCATGTGGTCCTCGATCTCCCCGGTTGGATCATGCGTTCCCACCAACTGTCTGTCCTGTAGTAGTGACTACGCCCGAACTTTCGAATCCGTTACATCGTGCGCCGAGCCCTACCGGCAGATCCGCTAGGCTGGCAGGGACGTACCGGGAATTCCCGGGTGCTGTCTCGGAGCGAAGTCCGGTGAGATACCGGTGCTGTCCCGCAACTGTGATCCTCCCTGTGAGGTAGCCAGGCCGCCTCCAAGCCAGCAGGCGGTCTGACCCTCGGAGGAGGGGTCTACGCTCCGCAGCGGTTGTCTCCTCCACAGAAGGGAGACACCACCCGTGTTCAAACGAACCACCCTATTGGCAATGGCGCTCGCGTTGGTTGCTGTGTCTTGTTCAAGCAACGATGCTGCTGACGCGACCACCTTGCCAACCCAAGCCACGACCACGTCGGCTCCCGCGAGTACGACGACCGAGGCAATGGAAAGCAGATTCCCCGTCACGATCGAGGCCGGCAACGGTGCTGTCACGGTCGAAGCGCGACCTGAGCGCATCGTCTCGATTTCACCGACGTCAACCGAGGTGCTGTTCGCCATCGGTGCCGGAGATCAGGTCGTGGCTGTCGATTCGTTGTCCAACTATCCACCCGAGGCGCCGATCACGGAGATGTCGGCATGGACGCCGAGCATCGAGGCGATCGCGGAGTACGACCCCGATCTCGTGTTCATTTCATTCGATCCGGGAGATCTGATCGCCGGGCTTGAAGCCCTCAGTATTCCGGTCATTCTTCACGGGACGGCCCTTTCGCTCGAAGACGCATACACCCAGTGGGAGCAAACCGGTATCGCGACCGGGCACACCTCCGAAGCACTCGATGTCGTGTCCGATACCCAGTCTCGCCTGGTGGACGCTGTCGAGTCGATTGCGAACGACGCACAGGGTTTGACGTACTACTACGAGCTCGAGGATGTGCTGTACACAGCAACCTCGGCATCGTTCATCGGTCAGGTGATCGCACCGACGGGTCTCTCCAACATCGCAGACGAGGCACCCGATCCCGACGGATTCGGCTACCCGCAGCTCAGTCAGGAGTTCATCGTTGAATCGGATCCGACCCTGATTCTTCTTGCCGACACGATCTGTTGTGGTCAGAGCAGCGAAACGGTCGCCGCACGACCCGGGTGGGGCTCGATGACCGCAGTGACCAATGGGGGCGTGGTCGAGCTGAACGATGACATTGCATCGCGATGGAGTCCTCGCGTTGTCGAACTCCTCGACGCGATCGTCGAAGCGCTCTCGTCGCTTGTGGCCGTCGACGGATGAACGCAGGGCGACCCTCGGGTCTTCGGCTGCCTTGGTGGTGGATCGCAGGAGCGACGCTGCTTCTCCTCGTGACGGTGATTGCTGGGGCCATGATCGGTCCAGCGTCGATATCGCCGTGGGGAATCATCTCGTCCACGTTGTCACGGATTCCGTTCCTCAATGTCGAGTCCAGCCTCGACACGAGGGCCGACGACATCGTGTGGCAGATTCGCATGCCACGCGTCGTCCTCGGTGTACTCGTCGGTTCGATGCTGTCGGTTGCCGGATCTGCGTACCAAGGGGTGTTCCGTAACCCTCTCGCTGACCCGTATCTGTTGGGAGCCGGGGCAGGAGCCGGCCTCGGTGCCACGCTTGCCATCGCCTATGGCCCGGACGCATCAGGCTGGTTCATCGACCCGCTTCCGCTTGCAGCGTTCATCGGAGCGATCGTCGGAGTCGCCCTCGCGTACGTGCTCGGATATACCGTCCGGTCGGGGAGAACAGCGGTCACCTTGATCCTTGCGGGTGTCGCCGTCGCTGCGTTTCTGACGGCGCTCCAGACGTTCCTTCAGCAGAGGGAATCCGACACGCTGCGCGAGGTGTACGGATGGATCCTTGGAAGCCTCACCACGGCCGGCTGGTCGGAGGTCCGTTTGGTGTTGCCGTATGTCGTGGGGTGTTCCGTCGTGCTTGTCGCTTTCAGGAGGCTCCTTGATGTGATGTCTGTTGGTGACAGCGAGGCATCGACCCTCGGGTTGCACCCGTCGCGGATTCGGCTGCTTCTGATCGGCTTTGCAACGCTTGGCACAGCGGCGGTTGTTGCGGTGAGCGGACTGATCGGATTCGTCGGCATCATCGTGCCGCACACGGTCCGTCTGATGACCTCAGCGTCTTACCGTGTCATCGTTCCGCTGTCACTTCTGATCGGTGGTTCCTTTCTGGTCCTCGCCGACATCGTGGCGCGAACCGTCCAGAGCCCCACCGAGATCCCCATCGGCGTTGTGACCGCTCTCGTCGGCGCACCTTTCTTCGCCGTTGTTCTCAGACGAAGCAAAGGGATCGTGTCCTGATGGGGGTTGCTGTATGACGGACGTTTCGGTGTCATCGGTCGGTGTGTCCTATGGGCGAACTGAGATCCTTTCGCAGGTATCGCTCTCCGTTGGGGATGGGCGATGGATGGGAATCATCGGACCGAACGGGGCCGGGAAGTCGACACTTCTCAGAGCCATCGTCGGGTCTGTTCCGTACCGCGGATCGATCACTTTGGGGGATATCGAGATCGGAAGTGAGGACGCGAAATCGATGGGACGAAGGATCGCCTATGTGCCCCAGCGGCCGGTCTATCCGCCCGGTATGTCCGTGTTCGACTTCGTTCTTTTGGGGAGAACCCCACATCTCGGGCTCCTTGCCGCAGAACGAGAGGAGGACATCGCCATCGTGTGGGATTCCTTGCAGTCACTCAGCATCTCGGGGTTCGCCGAACGCGACGTAGCATCGCTTTCCGGTGGCGAGACGCAACGGGTTTCCCTTGCGCGGGTGCTCGCACAGCAGGCCCCCGTCGTCGTACTCGACGAGGCGACTGCGTCTCTCGATGTTGCCGCCCAGCACGAGGTACTCGAACTGATCGCGCAAATCCAACACGAGCAGGGCGTGACCATTGTCAGTGCCATCCACGATCTCACCGCAGCGGCGCAATTCTGTGACGAACTGACGCTGCTCGATCGCGGACAGGTCGTCGCGATGGGGAATCCGGAAGGGGTCCTTGACGAAGCGATCCTCGCGAGTGTTTTTGAACCTACGATCAGGGTCATAGAGATCGAGGGGAGTCGAGTCGTGGTTTCGCTGCGATCGCAAGGGAGTAGCCATGGCAAGTGAACACAGACGAGACCTTTTCATCGTCAACACGGGAGACGGCAAAGGAAAGTCGAGTTCCGCGTTCGGCGTGATGCTTCGCTCTGTCGCAAGGGGTTGGAACGTAAAGGTCATCCAGTTCATCAAATCAGACAAATGGCGGACCGGTGAGAAGAAGATGGCCGATCAGCTCGGTGTCGAGTGGGTCACGGGTGGAGACGGGTTCACATGGGAGTCCGACGACATGGAGGCAACCGAACAGGCCGCCGCCGATGCGTGGGCGGTGGCGAAGGAGTCGATCAACTCTGGTGACTTCGACCTCATCATTCTTGACGAGGCGACCTATCCGGTCACGTTTGGCTGGATCGATGTTGCCGACGTCGTCGAGACGATCGAACAACGCCCCGAGGGCGTGAATGTCATCGTGACCGGCCGCGACGCACATGAGGATCTCATCGCCATCGCCGACACGGTCACGGAGATGAAGAAGATCAAGCACCCATTCGACAAGGGGGTCGCGGCCCGCAAGGGCATCGATTTCTAGCTGGGAATGGACGATTCGAAGAGGACTCCGACGAAGTAGGCCAACACGCCTCCAAGGAGACCCATGCCGAGATTCTCGGCACCGGACAAGATCGGGCTCTTCTTCGTAGAAACGGTCTTGAGAGCCCCCACGGTGAACAGGCCGATACCGGACAGGACAGCCGCGACGATGAGTGCAGCGCTGGTCGATTCCAGTATCGCAAAGGGAATGATCGATGGCAGCGCACCGGCGAGAAACAGGAAGCCAGACGCAAACGCAGCAGCGAACGGACTCCGACGCTCAGAATCGACAATGCCGAACTCGAGGGCGCCCTGCATGTTCAACATCGCTGTGTCGTTGCTGTCGATGATGTCTACGACGGTTGCGAGATCGTCGCCTTCCAGACCCATGGCCCCCAACATGTCGGCCAGTTGGTCCTTCTCGCGTTGCCGGTGATAGATCAGGTGCTCGGCCTCAAGCTCCATCTCGGCCTCGAAGACTTCTTCCTGTGACTTCGTGGCCAGGTACTCACCGATCGCCATGGAGATCATCCCAGCGAGGGCGCCGGAAATCCCTGTCAGGAGAACCTGCGTTGTCGTGAGACCTCCACCCACGACGCCAGAAACAAGAAGGAACGTTGAAACCAATCCGTCATTGACACCCAGGATGATGTCGCGCATGTACTGCCGGGTCGCTCCGACATGGGTTTGGTATTCATCGGGATTTGAGTTTTTTCTTCGTGCCACGGAGCCATCCTACGAGTTGCACAGGATCTGCCGCCGGTACGCTTGTGCCATGTCAACACCAACATTTCTCCACCCCTTCGCTCCGCCGACCAAACCCGCCGACGAGTTCCTCTCGATCGTTTCCGGCGACGGGGCAACAGTCACCGATTCCGATGGCAAGGTCTACATCGATGCCATGGCATCACTGTGGTACGCCAATGTCGGATACGGACGGTCCGAGATGGCCGAGGCTGTTGCGGATTAGATGAGGAAGATCGCCGGATTTCACACATTCTCAAGTTTCACGAATCCAGCCGTCGATGCCCTCGCTGAC
>QQUL01000034.1 GCA_008501565.1 Armatimonadota bacterium | reverse complement strand
ATGTTCAGTCCGTCTCGTACCGAGGTGGGCGATACACGATGGCTGTTCGCCTGACCTCAAAGACACCGATGTTGTGATGCTCAATCTGCGTGACGAGCTCGTCGACATGGGTCTCAAGCAGCTCTACCGCTTCAAGCTGATGGGTAGAGGCCGGCGATGGTGCGGCGAGTGGGACCCATGGGTCGAGGACGGGGGTCCATTGTCTGGTTGCTGACACAGCAACGATGACAAGGACACCGATGGATGCACCAATGAGGCCGCCGATCAGTCCCATGGCCGCGGATTCTGCGAGGAATTGGGCTCCCACGGCCCTCCGTAGGCCGATTTCGCCGACACGTTCGAGGACTGATACGAGGGTGACGTTTGCGATGCCGATTGCTCCGACGAGGAGTGGGACGTCCAGGGTACTTCGTGGTCTCGGTGGTTGGATATGTCGAGGACGAGGGCCTAGACCGATCCGAAGAATGAAACGTCCGTAGGCCAACCTCTCAGTGCGGCTCGACGCGGTAATCCCACAAGATGTGCCCGTTGTATGATCGGTTCGCCGCGGGGTTGCGGAGGCTCGGGCCGGATTACGTACCGGTTCTGAGGGCGTCGATGGGTTCGAGTGATGCTGCTCGCCATGATGGGTAGAGGCCTGCGATGAGTCCGGTTGCTGCCCCGACGAGGGGGGCTGCGAGTGGGACCCATGGGTCGAGGACGGGGGTCCATTGTCTTGTGGCTGATACGGCAACGATGACGAGGACACCTATGGATGCTCCGATGAGGCCGCCGATGAGTCCCATGGCTGCGGATTCGGCGAGGAATTGGGCTGCGATGTGTCTGCGTGTGGCTCCAACGGCCCTCCGTAGGCCGATTTCGCCGACACGTTCGAGGACTGATACGAGGGTGACGTTTGCAATCCCGATCGCTCCCACGAGGAGGGCAACTCCGCCGAGGACGAGGAAGAGGGTGTTGACGTCGGATGCGACTTGTTCTTTGACGGCTTTGGGTTCGGGTGGGACGGTGACCCGTAGGAGCGACGGGTCGTTTGGTGATAGGGCTATGGCGGATTGTTGCCCGATGAGTTGGGCGGCACCGATCTCGGTGCGGATCTGGACTTCGGCTGGTGCTTGGAGGTTGAACAGGTGCCTTGCGGTGTTGTTGGGGATGATGATCGCATCGAGGAGGACCGGTTCACGTTTCGTATCGTTGAGGATGCCTACAACGACAAGGGTGGTGTCGCCGATGAAGATTGCTGGCTGTTGGTCGACTCGTGAAACGTTGAGGCGTCGTGCTGCACCGGGTCCGAGGATGGCGACTGGTTCTTGTCGTTCGTTGTGGCCTTCGTCGTAGAACCTGCCGGTTGTGAGGGTTGCCCCGATGGCGTTGAACAGGCCCGGGGATGCGGCGTAGACGTCGATTGAGTATTCGGATTGTCCGAGCGGGTCGTTGATGGGTACCGATTTGACGAGTTGATTGCTGGTGTCGACGAGGCTTTGAGTGCCGGCGGCTACGACCCCGTTGAGACGGATCAGGCGGTCCTCGGCGTCCCACGGGATGTGGGATTCCTGTTGTGTCCCTGGCTGGGAGAACCCTTGGGCACGGTTCTCAACAGTCACCGATGTGGCCGCAAGGGCGTCAAAACGTGTCACGATCTGGTTCCCCGCCGTTTTCGCAAGTCCGAGGGTGGAGACGAGAGCCGCAATACCCAACACGGTCCCCAACACGGTGAGGACGGTCCGCCCTGGGCGGGCAAGCATCCCGACGCCTGCTTCTGCAACCAGGTCACGGAACGAGAACCGGGAACGCACGATCCGTTTGTCTGTCATGTGTCGACCTCTGCGAGGACACCGTCGATGATCGAGATCCGCCGATCGGCGCGGAGGCTCACAGCCTCGTTGTGGGTGATGACGATCAGTGTCAAACCATCAGCACGGAGTTCATCGAACAGGTCGAGGAGCGAATCTGTCGTTGCCGTATCGAGGTTCCCTGTGGGCTCATCGCACAACAACAAGGACGGACCGGGCGCAACAGCACGTGCCACCGCAACCCGCTGACGTTCACCACCTGAGAGTTTCATTGGTGTGAACCCCATCCGATGACCGAGCCCGACCCGTTCAAGGGCCTCGGTTGCCTGCGGGATCCGTTGTCGGCGTGGTGTGCGGTTGTACAGCATCCCGGTCACCACATTGTCAAGAACGGTGCGGTGTGACAGCAGATGGAATGATTGGAACACGAACCCGATCTCGCGGCCACGAAGCGCGGTGCGTTTCCCGTCGGGGAGTTTCCCGACATCGATGCCACGAAGGCGGTAGGTGCCATCGGTGGGCCGGTCGAGACAGCCCAACAGGTGCAACAGTGTCGACTTCCCCGAACCTGACGGCCCCACCACCGACACATAATCGCCCTCGTTCACCACCAGATCTGTGGACCTAACCGCCTTGACCGGTGGAAATCCCGGATAGGTGCGACTGACCGCTTCAAGTTCGACAACCGGAACACTCTGGACAGCGCGCGGCTGGGTCACGGTGTTGTTGTGGTTTGGAAGCCGACGACAACCCGATCACCAACCTTGAGGTCACCCTCGGTGGCTGTCACCTCGACCATTCCACCAGCCGTTGAGAGTCCCGGTATCACCGTAACGGCCCGTGTTGTCCCGTCGGGGTTCTCAACAGTCACGATCGTGTCCCCAGCCCCTGTGGCGGACAGTGCCGCGGCTGGGACTGCCAACACCGCTCCCGATGTTGATTGTGACGCGACAGGAATGGTGATCTTGACGTTCGTGTTGTTCAGATCGGCACGAACCTCATCAGGAAGAATCTCAACGTACACCCTGTCGGCGGGAACCTCGTTCGTGCCGGGAGCTGCGGCAACAAACGACACGGTCCCCGTCGTTGTGATCCCCAAACGGTCCAACTCGATCGTTACGGGGGCACCGACCTTGACATACTCGGCCTCGACCATCTTCACCGCCGAATCGATTGCAAGACGTGCACCCGACACCTGCATGATCTCACCCGCAGCAACATCGCCACGTTGAACAAGTACCGAATCGACACGGATCGGGAACGCGGAGAAGAACAGGAACTCGGTCTCAGGCGCCGGGTATCCCAACGCCGCACGAGCCTGTGACAACACGGCACCCGACGCCGTCTGTTGACGTTTCGCCCCCTTCAAACCTGATTCAGCCGAAACCACCTGAGCACTCGCATCCGACACTCCCACGGTCGCTGCCTCGACATCGGCACGGAGCTGCGCCAACTCGTCGGGTGTCGGTGGCAGACCGGTGTCTGGATTTGTGCCGGACTCTGCCAGTGAGAGTCGACCCGCAGCAACCGTCAGGTCCTGTAGCGCGATCGCCTCAACAGCACGCGCAGCAGCAAGTGAACGGTTGGCGTCTGCTACTGAGTCTTTGCTTGCGTTGTACGAATCCCTCGCAGACGCATACGCATCCTGAGCCGCATCCGACGGCTCCAACGGGGCATACCCGCGTGACTCATAGAAGGCCACAACAGCATCCTCGGTCTTATCCCCGTACACACCATCGACATCCTCAATGGTGAACCCGAGACGCACCAACGCTGCTTGAAGCTGGGCAATGTCCTCCCCCTCATCACCGAGACGAACCGTACGAAACAAAGGAAGGTCACCTTCAAGTACGAAGGTCGGGCGCCCCGCAATCTCATAGAGCACATCACCCTCAACGAACTCGTCACCAATCACAGGCATCACAGTCACAACCGGTGACACACCCTCCAAAGCAACCGATGTCACCGTGATGCTCTCGGGCTGCTCGAAACGAACCGTCCCCCGAGTCACCACATCATTCGATATCACCATCTCCTCAACAGGAACCGTGATCAACGAAGGCACCGGCGGCTCAGTCTCAGCAGCCACCTGCTCAGGTGACTTGATCTGTGACGCAGCAACCCAACCCACAACAGCAACCCCAACAACAACCAACAAACCAACCACGATCAAGATGCGACGCTTCATCTAGGAATGGTCCCTTCTGAACTGTTCCAACTCGGCGAGATGCTCAGCAATGAACCGCTGTTCGGCCTCCTGATACACCATCTCATACACCTCGTCATAGTTGCCGAAACAGACAAGACTCAACTTGGCCAGAGCAATCTCCTCCGAAGCGATCTTCTTGACAGCCGCCTCAATGGGGTCACCCGGCTCGAAATCAACCGGGAAATAGAGCGAAACTTCCCCCGACGAGTCGACCTCAAGATTGGTTATGGCACCGACGTCTTCAAGACGACGGAACAAGAAGGTACGAACATCAGACTCGCTGGTGAAGTCGTAACCAGCCGCCGCCATACACGACGACCAGTCATCCTTGAGGGCCGTGATCCGAGGATCAGACTCAACAATGCCGCGCAGGTCGTTGAACGCTTCACCGAACTTCGCATCAAACGCCCGCCCCGCCGCGTCGTTGTAGAACTCTTCCTGGGCAATCGGGAGGCAACCCGAAGGAGCAATCGTAGAATCGCTACCTGACGTCTCGGAGGGTGGGTTCGTAGGATCGTTGCCTTCGTCGGATATGGGGTCGCCGGGGCTCGGTCCCGTTCCATAGAGAGCAGTGTCGTACTCCTGGCGCTCCTCGGGCGTCATGGCCTCGACGATGGCGAAGTTCGGGTCCTTCGATTTCTCCACCGCCTTGGCTGTAGCTTCGTCTTCCTCTTCGATCTGGCTCTCCTCAAGGATCTGGGTTGCGATACCGAAGCCGTAGCGTTCAGCGAGTTCTTCAGCACTGTCGGGGCCAGCGAAGCCTCCCCGATCCTGGTTGGGCATATACGGGATGTACTCAAAGCCCTGCTCGGCCATACATCGGGCAATGCTGTCCTGGACGGAACGCTCCTGCTCGAGATACCACTGCTCAGCGTCAGCCTCATCACCGAAAGCCGCAGACCACGGAACGAAATCGCTGAGGGTCGGACCCTCACCAGAAGCCTCGGTGGAACCCACCGTGACAGTGGGCCCCACCGGCTTCTCAGGGGCGGTTGTGCTGTTGCTGGCCCCGCTGCACCCAGCAAGGAACAAGGCCGTTGCCATCACAACGATCGACGGCGCCAAAAACCCGATACGACGCCTCATCTAGGAATGGTCCCTTCTGAACTGGGCCAACTCAGCGAGATGCTGAGCGATGAACCGCTGCTCAGCTTCCCGATACACCTCTTGGAACACCTTGTCACGTTCATCGGAACATGTGCTACTCACCTGTGTCATCGCGAGCTCTTCAGCCCCGATCTCTTTCACGGCTGCCTCGATCGGGCCTCCTGGCTCAAACTCATTGATACTGAAGCCCCACATGTCGCCGTCTGGCGAGAGCTCCAGCGTGACGGCCCCAGCCTCTTCAAGGCGCCGCAGCAAAAACATCTCGGCATCGGATTCTCCCTTGAAGTCATAGCCGTTTTTGGCCATGCACGCAGACCACTTCCCATCCAACTCGGCAATACGTGGATCCGATTCGAGATCGGAATACAAGTCGTTCATCATTGGGCCGAACTGTTCGAAGAACTCCGTCTGAGCTTCTTGGTCGAACGTTTCTGCATAGGCAATGTTCTGGCACCCACTCGGCTCAACTGGAGCAGTCGTTGCCTGAGGTGATCCGTCTGCTGATTCCTCGAACTCGAATTCTGGCGGCACCCCGTACAGTGCCACGACATAAGCATCGCGCTCAGTATCAGACATCGCTTCGACAATGGCGCTGTTCGGGTCCTTTGCCATCTCCGCTTCGATCTCCGCCTCGCCAATCTGTTGTTCCCCAAGGATCATCGCCACAACCCCAAACCCGTACTGGGCAGCGAACTCCTCCTGGACGTCTGACGTGGCGAAACCCCCCTGATCCTGGTTCTCGACATACGGGACATACTCGAACCCTTCGGCTGCCATACAAGCCGCAATCTTGTCCTGAGCCTCACGCTCCATCTGGCGATACTGCTGCTCAGCGTCCACCCCATCACCGAACGCCACACCACCCGGAACAAAATCGCTGAGGGTCGGACCCTCACCAGAAGCCTCAAAGGAACCCACCGTGTCGGTAGGTCCTGCCGACTTCTCAGGGACGGTCGTGCTGGTGCTGAACCCGCTGCACCCTGCAAGGAACAAGGCTGTTGCCATCACGAAAACGGACGGTGCCAAGATCCCGATGCGACGCTGCATCTAGGAATGGTCCTTTTTGAACTGTTCCAACTCGGCGAGGTTCTCGGCGATGAACCGTTGCTCGGCCTCCTGATACACCTCTTGGAATACCTTGTCGATGTCACCGGAACAATCGAGGCTGACCTTTGCCATCGCGATTTCTTCAGCAGCTATCTCCTTGACCGCCGCCTCAACGGAACTTCCGGGCTCGATTTCACTCCCGCCGTAGCCCCACCCGTTGCCGTCTGGCTGGATGTCGAGGTCCGTGATGGCCCCAACCTCTTCGAGCCTGCGCAGCAAGAAAATCTGCGCGTCCTGTTCATCTGTGAAGTCGTAGCCAGCCTCCGCCATGCACGAGGACCATTGCCCCTTCAACTCGGTGATACGAGGATCTGACTCGAGATTGGAATACAAGTCCTCCATCATTGGCCCAAACTGCTCATAGAACTCCATCTGAGCACCCTGGTTGTACGTCTCCTCATAGGCAGTGTTCTGGCATCCGGTCGGCTCGGTCGGAGCGACCGTCACATCAGCGGAGGGGGCCACCGTCACACCAGGCGAGTCGCCGCCCGGCTCCTCGAATTCCAGCTGGACTCCGTACAGCGCCTCGTAATACGCATCACGCTCAGTATCGGACATGGCGTCGACGATGGCGTTGTTCGGGTCCTTCGCCATCTCCGCTTCGATGTCAACCTCCCCCATCCGCTGATCCTCCACCATCATCGTCGCGATCCCGAACCCGTACTGGGCAACGAACTCCTCTTGC
>QQUL01000040.1 GCA_008501565.1 Armatimonadota bacterium | reverse complement strand
GCCCGCTCCCGACGTCAGACGGACCTCGGTGCAGGACTCGGGTATGACTTCCTCGAGGAGACCGCATCCATTCGCTCGGGGAATTGGACGGTCGGGTCGATACCGCCGGATCTGCTCGACCGCCGTTGCGAGATCACCGGTCCCACCGATCGCAAGATGGTCATCAATGCGTTGAATTCAGGGGCCAGGGTTTTCATGGCCGACTTCGAGGACTCGAACTCACCGACGTGGTCCAACATGGTCGAGGGCCAGGTGAATCTCGGTGATGCCATTCGCCGCAACATCGACTACACCGCTGAGACGGGGAAGCGCTATGCGCTCAATGAGACGACGGCAACGCTGATGGTTCGCCCAAGGGGTCTCCATCTCGTCGAGTCACATGTCACCGTCGACGGACTCCCAATGTCGGGTTCCCTGTTCGACTTCGGTCTGTATGTCTTCCACAATGCCCACGAGCTGATTACTCGTGCCAGTGGGCCGTACTTCTACCTTCCCAAACTTGAGAGCCACCGCGAGGCACGCTGGTGGAACGAGGTCTTCCTGTATGCCGAGGAGGCGCTCGGGCTTGAGGGTGGAACCATCAAGGCGACGGTTCTCATCGAGACCATTCCCGCAGCGTTCGAGATGGACGAAATCTTGTTCGAGCTCAAGGAGCATTCGGCTGGCCTCAACGCCGGTCGCTGGGACTACATCTTTTCGGTCATCAAGAAGCACCGCCGGGCCGACGGCTTTGTGCTTCCCGACCGTGACCAGATCGGCATGACCGTGCCTTTCATGCGCTCCTACACTGAACTGTTGATCCGGACATGCCACCGACGGGGTGCCCACGCGATGGGAGGGATGGCAGCGTTCATTCCGAGCCGGAGGGACGAAGAGGTGAACCGGGTCGCGATCCAGAAGGTGACCGAAGACAAGACACGCGAAGCGAACGACGGATGCGACGGCACTTGGGTCGCCCATCCGGATCTGGTTCCGATCGCCACGGATGTATTCAATGCCGTTCTCGGGGACAGGCCAAACCAGATCGAGCGGGCACGCGACGACGTTGATGTTTCCGCTGTCGACTTGACAACCTTCGTCGTCGACGGGGGAACGATCACCGACGAAGGTGTGCGACACAACATCGATGTCGCCATCAGGTACATCGCTTCGTGGCTCACAGGGACTGGCGCTGCCGCCATCTACAACCTGATGGAGGACGCCGCTACCGCTGAGATATCTCGCAGTCAGATTTGGCAGTGGGTCCGATCAGGCGCGACAACGGACTCGGGCACCGCTATCACGCCGGAGCTGGTAAGGAAAATCGCAGACGAGGAAACGGATGCGATCCGAGCCGCCATCGGGCACGAGGCCTACGAAGCTGGCCGTTTCGATGACGCCAAGGGCCTCTTCGAGGACGTGAGCCTCGCTGACGATTTCCCGGAGTTCCTGACCCTTCCCGCCTACGAGATCCTCGAACAATGAAGATCCTTCAGCCAACAACCAAGCCACGACAACAGCGACAGCACAGGAGAGCACGATGACCAACGAGAGTCAGATCGCCGCACGGGCGCAGAAGATCCAGGAGGACTGGGACACCAATCCGCGCTGGGCAGATGTTGTGCGCGACCACACGGCCGAGGACGTCGTGCGGCTCCAGGGATCGTTCGTTGAAAGCCACACGATCGCGGAACAGATGGCGAACAAGCTGTGGGACCTGCTCACCACCGAGGACTACGTGCACGCCCTCGGGGCGATCAGCGGTGGACAGGCTGTACAGATGGTCAAGGCCGGTCTCAAGGCGATCTACCTGTCGGGATGGCAGGTCGCTGCCGATGCCAACCTCTCGGGTGCCGTGTACCCCGACCAATCCCTGTACCCAGCCAACTCGGCACCAGCACTTGTGAAGCGCATCAACAATGCGCTCAAGCGAGCCGACGAGATCGAATGGTCAGAGGGAGAGCGGTCGACCGAGTGGATGGTCCCGATCATTGCCGATGCCGAATCAGGCTTCGGTGGAGCACTCAACGTGTTCGAGTTGACCAAGAGCTTCATTGAGGCCGGCGCCGCTGCGGTTCATCTTGAAGATCAACTCTCGTCCGAGAAGAAGTGTGGGCACATGGGAGGCAAGGTGCTGATCCCCACCGGTCAGCATGTCAGGACGCTCAAGTCGGCCCGCCTCGCTGCAGATGTGCTTGGTGTCCCGACGCTTGTTGTCGCACGCACGGACAGTCTCGGTGCAACCCTGCTCACGACCGATGTTGACGAGCGCGATCGCCAGTTCACCACAGGCGAACGGACCGCTGAAGGCTTCTTCACCGTGGACAACTCCATGGACGCTGCGATCAGCAGGGGCCTCGCGTACGCACCGTATGCCGATCTCATCTGGTGCGAGACGTCCACACCAGATCTTGAGGATGCACGAAAGTTCGCGGACGCGATCCGTGCGGAGTATCCGAACAAGATGCTTGCGTACAACTGTTCGCCCTCGTTCAACTGGAAGCGGCACCTCGACGACGCCACGATCGCAAGCTTCCAGAAAGAACTTGGGGCCATGGGCTACCGGTTCCAGTTCATCACGCTCGCCGGGTTCCACTCGCTGAACGCTGGCATGTTCGATCTTGCTGTCGGCTACGCCGAGCGGGGCATGGCGGCGTACGTCGAACTCCAGGAATCCGAGTTTGCGATGGAGTCTGCTGGATACACGGCTACCCGTCACCAGCGTGAAGTGGGTGCAGGCTATTTCGACCAGGTCAGCCAGGTCATCACAGGAGGACAGTCCTCAACACTGGCACTGGCGGGATCCACCGAATCAGACCAGTTCTACGACGCCGAATAGGGACGCGCTCAGGAGAAGTGAGGCATCACCTCTGCAGCGAAGAGATCCATGGTCGCCGGATCGGTCGCGGCATCCGGGAAGTTCAGGATGATGTACTCGCATCCTTCTGCCTCGTATCCCCTGATGATCGCGGCAAGCTGCTCGGGAGTTCCGACCCCAGCCTGATCCGAGCCGAACCACCGATCCATGGGCGCGTCGCCGTCAGATACAACCCTGGCATATCCGTCCCTCAGACGAATGCGCTTCGCTGCGACCGCGGCTTCTGACTCGGCGAGCAGCACATTGAGACTCGACGACATCGTGATCTCGCCCGGGTCGCGGCCGATGCGTTCGCAGTGGCCCGCAAGGACATCACGCTTGTGCGCAAACTGGACCGGATTGCTGCCGAAGTTCGTGTAGTTGGCGTATCGCGCTGCGGTGCGGAGGGTCAGTTGCTCCCCTCCCCCGGCAACCCAGATCGGAATGTACGGGTTCTGGGCAGGCTTGGGCTGACAGATCGCTCCGTCAATCGAGTAGTGCTTTCCGTCAAACGATGCTTCATCCTCGGTCCACATCTTGATCATGATCTGGACTGCCTCGTCGAGCTCCCCGAGGCGTACGGAGGGTTTGGGGAACGGATAGCCGTAGGCATTGAACTCGTGCTCGTACCAACCGCCACCGATTCCCATCTCGAGGCGTCCCCCTGAGATCACATCGATCGACGCTGCGACCTTGGCGAGGTATGGCGGTGGGCGATATCCGTTGCACGTGCACATCTGGCCAAGTCGAATGGTGTCCGTGGTTACGGCGAGTGCCGCCATCAGCGTCCACGCCTCGTAGGTGACCTCCTGGGTTGGTTCGGGAACCGTGTGGAAATGGTCGTACACCCACACGGACTCAAACCCGAGCGACTCGGCCTGTTTCGCAACACCAAGCATGGTTGACCAGTGATCGGCGACGTCGATGTCGACAAGGTCGACGCGCCACCCTTGCGGGACGAAAGCTCCAAATCTCACGGCGTAACCCTAGAACTGGCTGTTCCGATGGCTGCCGAAACCAGGATCCCGGCCACCTCAGCCTGGCGTTCATCCTGAATGGCATGTCCCGTTTGGGCAAGGCGGATGATCCTGCTGTCGTCAAGCGCCTCGATGATCGGCGTTGCGAGTTTCTCTGGAACCATTCGGTCGTGTTCCGCGACAACGACCGTCGTCGGAACCGAGGTGGACGCTGCCGCTTCCACGGCCCGCGTGTAGTTGTTGCATGCGTGAAGATCCGTTGCGAGAAGGGATGCCGATGCTTGAAGCCGCAACGCATGGTGGCTGCGCCTACGGGCTTCGATCTCGTCGGAGGTGACAGCCGACATCGAATACTTGCCGATGAACGCACATGCCTCCGGTGCATCGGTTGCAGCCAAATCAAGCAGGAACGGTGCGACCGACATCGGGGAGCCGGTGGTCATCAGGACCGACTCGACGACTCGTGTGTTGCCGCGACCTGCTATCTCAAGGGCGATCAGGGAACCCATGGAGTGTCCGGCAAGCACCACATTGTCGAGATCCCGGTCAACAAGAAACGCCTCAATCCAGTCTGCGTAGCTCTCGATCGAGTCTGGCTGTGGGTCTGGGTTCGATCCATGCATGGGAAGGTCGACCGCGATGCATGCGATACCCTCGGCTTGCACGGTCGCGGCAACCCCTTCCCAGGCCTCAGCGCACTCTCCTGCCCCGGGAATGATCACGACGGTGCGTGTGGCTGGCACTAGCGACAGACCACTAGATGCCAACGGCGTCGGCGAGACGATCACGGTAGGTGTCGACCGAGCCGAGCAGGATCGACGTTGATTTGGCCCGCTTGAAGTACAAGTGGGCCTCGTGCTCCCACGTGAAGCCGATACCTCCGAGAATCTGGATTGTGTCCCCGGCAGCGGTGACGAATGCATCCGAACACACGGACCTGGCGAGCGGCACAGCGATTGAGGATTCGGCTGGATCGCCCAAGGTGGCAGCAGCATGACGAGCGGCAGATCTCGCGTGCTCGACGGCAACGAGCATGTCTGCGCATCGGTGCTTGATGGCTTGGAACGAACCGATCGCTCTTCCGAACTGAAAACGGGTCTTGGCGTATTCGACTGATGTCTCGAGGCACCATTGGGCACCGCCGACCTGCTCATTCGCCACGCACACCACCCCCATGTCGATTGCAGCGGCGATGGCAGATTCGGCTCCCGGCATCACATCGGCGGGGTCAACGGCGACACCATCAAAGTGAACCTCGGCAAGTGGCCGGGTCGGATCCAGTGCGTGTACCGGCACCACACTGACGCCCTCGGCAGTTGCATCCACGATTGCGAGAGCAACCCCGTCGGGGGTCGATGCCGAAACAACGAACAGCGATGCACCGGGGCCATCGGTCACATACCGCTTCGTCCCACTCAGCACAAAGGAAGCATCTCGTTGCGAAAGGGAGGTCGTGCCGGCCGTCGGATCGTTGTCGTGCGATTCCTCATGGACGGCAATGGTCGCAGTCCTTTCTCCGCTTGCGATCGACGGAAGGAATCGGGTCTTCTGGTCATCGGTGCCCCCAGCAAGGATGGCGGTTGACGCCATCACGCTTGAGAGGAGGGGGACGGCGGTAAGGGTGTGGCCAAGCTCCTCGAACACGATCCCCACTTCGGTCGTTGTGAATCCTGCTCCCCCGTATTGATCCGGGACGTGGAGTCCGACCAAGCCCATCTCCGCAAGACCGTTCCAGGAAGCAGCATCGAACGCGTCGTCGGTGGTCGACATCGTGCGCACGGCGTCATGATCAACCGTCGCACCCAGGAACTCTCGAACGGTGGAGGCCAGCATGTTCTGCTCATCCGTGCGAGCAAAGGTGATCGCATCAGCCACGAGGCACCTCGCTCCAGGGAACGTTCTTGTCGACCCGTGGTTCACCTGGGAGGCCGAGCACCCGCTCTCCGAGGATGTTCCTCATGATCTCGGATGTTCCCCCCTCAATACTGTTGGCCCTGGACCTCAGGAACCACCGCTGTGGTGACAGGATTCGTTCCGTCATGCGGGTGTCATAGACCGTGGGTTCGAGGGTGTAGCCCTCGGGGATGGTCGCGCCATCAAAGCCCATCATCCCGACGGTGAAGGCTGTGACTTCCTTGTTGAGGTCAGCCCAGGCGAGTTTCCCCGTCGAACCCTCAGGTCCCGGGACACCGGCCTGCATGTTCTCGGTAGCACGAATCGCGGTGAGACGCATCGCCTCGACCTCGCCCCACAGTCGGGCAAGCTCCCGGCGATCACCCACATCCCCGGATCCGGACTGTTTCCACGTGTCCATCGCAACGCCGATGGTTCCGCTGTTGCGCGGCGGAGTGTTTCCGCCGATGGCGACACGCTCGTTCATCAGCGTTGTCATCGCGACACGCCAACCGGCGCCCACATCGTCGATCCGATTGGCATCGGGGATCCGTGCATCGTCAAAGAACACTTCGTTGAATTCGGCCTCTCCGGTTATCTGGTAGAGAGGTCTGATATCCACCCCGTCGGCTTCCATGTCAACGATGAAGTACGTAAGACCCTTGTGTTTGGGTTGTTCAGGATCGGTTCGTGTAACAACCATCCCCCACTTGGCGAGATGGGCGAGCGTCGTCCACACTTTCTGGCCGTTGATGATCCACTCGTCGCCATCCTTGACGGCCCGGGTCGCGAGACCGGCCACATCAGATCCAGCGCCCGGTTCGGAGAACAGCTGGCACCACACTTCGTCGACCACGAACATCGGTCGGAGCCACCGTTCCTTCTGTTCGGCGGTTCCGTGCGTGTGAAGCACTCCGGCGCCCATCCCGATTCCGATGATGTTGGCGATCCGGTTCCACATGGGTGCGTCGGCGTCGTTGAGCCTGCGTGTCACCAGTTCACGATATTTGGGACTGACACCGAGGCCGCCGGATCCCTGCTCGAAATCAACCCATGCAAGCCCTGCATCGAACTGCGCCCCCCAGAACACCTTCGGTTCTGTCGATGCCGGCGGATGGTCCGCAAGCAGTTTGTCGATCGCCTCGTTGACGCGGGCCTCTGCGTCAACACCTGTGATGGGCGAGGCTGTCATTGCGCCTCCTTCATGAC
>QQUL01000057.1 GCA_008501565.1 Armatimonadota bacterium | reverse complement strand
TTCGGTCCAGATCCAGATCGAACCGGTCGGCAAGTTCCGCGATTCGTGTCGTCGTCTTCACTCCTCGCAGGTTGGAGAAGTACAGGAACAGCTCACGCGCCGTCATGGTGTCGTAGAGCGCCAGATCTCCCGGCAGATAGCCGATCCGTCGACGTATCTCAAGTGAATCCCTCACGACGTCGAGTCCGAGTACCCGAGCCGAGCCTGAAGTCGGGAACAGGAAGTTCAACAGTATCCGGATGGTCGTCGTCTTTCCCGCACCGTTTGGGCCGAGGAATCCGAATACCTCACCCTGTTCCACCGACAGGTCCAGCTCGATAATGCCGGGGACGTCTCCGTAGTACTTGGTCAGTCCATCGGTCTCAATGATCGGAGTCTCGTTGCCCATACGGTCGCGATCAACCCGAGCCCAGAGCGTCTGCGTGGGAGATCTCAACTGGTTCGATGTCCCCGGCTGGTTCGAAGCCAAACACCTGTCCATAGAACGACAGCTCAGAATTGAACACGGTGATGATGTTCTCGGCACGTCGGAAACCATGCTGCTCCCCCTCGAACTCGATGTACGCGTTCGGAATTCCGCGCTCTTCGAGGGCTTTCATGATCTCCCTGGACTGAGCCGGGGGTACGACGACGTCCTCAAGCCCCTGAAACGTGATGAGGGGACAGTTGAACCCGTCGAGGTGGTTGATCGGGGAACGTTCACGGTACAAATCGGCGGCTTCGGGCCACGGCCCCACGAGCTGTGCCTCGTATCGGCTCTCGAACTTGTGGGTGTCCTCGGCAAGAGCGGCGATGTCGGACACGCCGAAGAGGTTGCCGCCCGCAGCGAACGTGTCCTTGAACGCCAACGCAGCGAGGGTTGTGTATCCACCCGCGCTCCCTCCCCGGATTGCGAGCCGATCAGGATCGGCGAGACCCTTGTCCACGAGGTAGTCCGCTGCCGCACAGCAGTCCTCGACGTCGACGATGCCCCAGTTGCCGTAGAGCAATTCGCGATAGGCACGTCCATATCCGGTCGAGCCGCCGTAGTTGACGTCGACGACCGCGATACCCCGGGAGGTCCAGAACTGGATCGACGGGTTGAACGAGCCGGACACGGCTGATGTCGGCCCGCCATGGCTCATCACGAGGAGTGGAGGCTTCTCGTCGTCGGGACCGGCGACGTCACTGTTGGTCGGTGGGTAGTAGAAGGCGTGGGAGGTCCGTCCGCCCGCCGACGGATAGGAGATGGCCTCCGCCTGGGAAATCATCGCCGAATCGAGACCAAGGTTCCGGCTCGCTTTGACAACCGTTTCCGCTGCCGAGTCGTCGGTGAACGAATAGGAAACGACCTCAGGTTCGCGGTCGACCGAGGTGGCGATTGCAGCAAACCCGTTACCAAGGCCGCGAAGGGAGCTCAGGCCGGCCCGGGGAATGTCGAACACACGGCTGTTCTTGCTGGCGTCGACGCGCAGCACATTGGTCGTGGTTCCCTCGTTCCAGGTCGAGAACAAGGCACCGTCCGCACCGAATGTGTATGACGGGCGCCCAAAGATCCATTGAGGAGGCGCGACCTCGGCATCGACCGGGTAAACAGGGGTAAGGGCATCGACATCGCTGACCGCGTAGATGTTCCACCAGTTCGTCCGGTCTGAGACCACGAACAGATCGTTGTTCGGTCCCCACCGAGGCTGGACAACCGACTCATCGGATCCACCGGCAAGTCGTTCCTGGGACGTGACGGATACTGACATCCCGTTTCGTTCGATTGGTCCACGCCACAGCTCTGTGGTGTCCCACGGCATGTTGGGGTGATCCCAAGTGATCCATGCAAGAGTTGAGCCGTCGGGGCTCGGGCGTGGATCGGATACGAAGTCGCGTCCGGACACGACGACGGTCGGCTCCGATGAGCCATCCGTTGGAAGCACAACGATCTCGTTGCGTGCTTCGCCTTCGCCCGTGTGATCCTCCCGGACACAGAACATCAAAGCGCCGTCGGGGGTCACGCCGCCGTCTGCATACCGCCACGCGGCCGGTTGCGGCGGTTCGGGCGTGATCGGCTCCGGGGGTGACCCATCGACGATCCGGTAGATCCGCTGGTCCTCCCAGTTGCTGAAGAACAGCACGCCTCGATCAACCCACCACGCACCTCCTCCGTACTCGTGGACGCGGGTTCGGGCGTTGAATCCGTCAGGGAGCATGTCGAGACGTTGGCCGTCCCTGAATCTGACGATCTGGATTCGTCCAGCCTCGTCAGGACGTGACTCGGACCACCAGATATCTCCGTCATCGGCCCACGTTTCCGTTGGAGTTGCGGCACCCTCAACGATGAGTTCAGGGGTTATCGGTGATGGCCAGGAGCCATAGGGCAGCGTTGTTGTCATGGTCGTCCTCGGTCAGAATCGGATGCGGGCAAGTCAACAATAGACTCGTCCGATATGGCGTCCGGATCAAAACGACTCATCCTGCTCGCACTGACGGCAAATGTGGCCATCGCCATCACGAAGTTCATCGCGGCTTTCATTTCGGGGAGCGCAGCGATGTTCGCTGAGGCCATCCACTCGGTCGCTGACTCCGGGAATCAGCTGTTCTTGCTGCGAGGTGAGGCCGTTTCACGGTACGCGCCGTCGGTGAAACACCCATACGGACGCGGTATGGCGATCTACTTCTGGTCATTCATGGTGGCCATCATGTTGTTTGTCGGTGGTTCGGCGTGGTCGATCTTCATCGGTTGGCAGCGCATCTATCACGCAGATGAGCATCACAGTGACGGGCTTGTGTTCTCGCTCGTGGTGCTGGCGATCGCTGCCGTCTTCGAAATCTTCATCGCATTCCGACCGGCCGTAAAGGAGTTCAACAAGCATCGAGGGTCTCGCGGGGTATGGCGGACGATACGGAGCTCGAAGGATCCAGCGTTGATCATTGTCGTCTTCGAGGATGCATCCGCAGTGGTCGGTCTGGCAATTGCCGCGATCGGTCTCATCCTCACTGAGGTCACCTCGAATGCAGTGTGGGATGGGATCGCTTCGGTTCTGATTGGTGTTGTCCTCGGTATCGTCGCGTTCGTGATTGCACGAGAAATGAAGGCTCTCCTCGAAGGAGAAGCCGCAACGCGTGAGGACCGCACGGCGATTCGGGTCGCGATCCTTTCGGTCGGTGCGGTGAACCATGTGGATCGCATCCTCACGATGCAGCTCGGACCCAGCGAGATCCTGGTCAACGCGGACGTGGCCTTCGATGACGGCGTGGATGAGGTGGCGGCGATTGACGCGATCGAGGCATCCATCGTCGCGGCCGTACCTGCTGCCACCCGTATCTTCATCGAGCCCTCCCGATGATCGGGTCAGCGTCCGCTCCGGCCTCCTCGGGCAATCTCGGTCCCGGCTTCGACGTGCTTGCGCTTGCGCTCCAACTGCGATGCACGGCGACAGTTGAGCCTGCCTCACGGATGACACTCACGGAGCGGAACCGGACGTCACGGCTCAATCCCGACAACATGATCTACCGGGCGGTGGCGGGTGCGGTCGATCAGCCGATGCACGTCACCCTTCACAACGAGATACCGCGGTCCCGAGGACTCGGATCGTCGTCAGCGGTTACGGCGTCCGTTGCGGGCGCCGCCTTCAAGGTGGTTGGGATCAGGGATGCTCGTCAGCGTGTGTTTGAGATAGTGACTGAGATCGAGGGTCATGCCGACAACGCTGCCGCGGCGGTGTTCGGTGGGTTCGTTGCAGCAACACCCATGGGTATTCAGCGCCTCGACCTGCACGAGTCCCTCCATCCGGTGGTGGGGATTCCCGATGTCCACCTCCGGACTTCTGATGCTCGCGAAGCTCTTCCCACTGAAATGTCCAGAGAGGTCGTGGTGAGATCGCTGTCACGTCTCGCCTTCTTGATTGAAGGACTCGCCAACGGCAACGCCGAAACTCTCCGACACGCGTCGGGCGACGAACTCCACGAGGCACCCCGGGCCGGGCTTTCGCCGGTCACCGGCGAATTGATGGATGCTGCTCGCGCTGCCGGTGCAGTCCACGCCTGCTGGTCCGGCGCTGGGCCCTCGGCACTCGCGTTTGCAACGGCCGATTCCAAGGGCCGGGTCATCGGAGCGATGGCTGGCGTCCTGGGAACCGACGGCGAGGTTCTTGCTCTCCCGGTAGACACCAAGGGACTGATATAGCGAGCTTCGCTCGCAGCGTCAGACGTCAGACGTCAGATATCGGTTGTAGCCAACCTTCGATGTCGAGTGCGTCGACGGCTGTTTGGATCCGAAGAGCGGTGAACCGATAGCGGTCGAGGGTCATGCCGTAGGGGTCGGGAATACCGACGGAATCGAGAAGGCGCACCCGATCCGGGTCCATCGCGGGGAACCGGGCACGAACGGCAGCGATTTGGTGTTCTTCCATGCAGAATGCGATGTCGGGTTGTGCAACGGTCGTAATGTCGCGGGATCGGTGGCATCTGAGATCGATGCCGATTTCCCTTCCCGCGGCGACCATCGTGCTCGTCGCGGGAAGGCCGGGTTGCCCGTGAGTGCCGGCGCTCAAAACGACGATATCGTCGCGGTCCCATCGTCGTCGGGCGAGGTGTTCGGCGAGGGGTGATCGGCAGATGTTGCCCGTGCACACGAAGAGAACGTGTGCTGCCATGCTCAGCGGTCCGTGTGGTATTTGGCTGCTGCCTCGACGAAGGCGCGGAACAACTCGGTGCTCGGACCGTGCTCGCGTGCGCCGAGAAACTCAGGGTGCCATTGGACGGCGATCATGGGCCACTCGGAGTCTTCGTGTTCGATTGCTTCGACGGTTCCGTCGGGTGCGGCACCGACGACACGTATGCCCTCGCCGAGCTCCTCGACCGCTTGGTGATGAATCGAATTCACGCCGTGGTCCCCGGCCCCGATGATGCGGGCAATACGGCACCCGTGTTCGATCCGGGCTATCGAATGTGGCTCGTAGGCGCCATCACCGATGATGTCGTGGCCATTGGCACCCGTATGAGATGGAAGATCCTGCACCAGGGTGCCGCCGAAAGCGACGTTCACGATTTGGAGTCCGCGGCAGATCGCCATCGTGGGAAGCCGCCGGCGATGGGCCCTTCGCACAAGTTCGATCTCGAAATCGTCCCGTTCGTCATCGACATCGTTGACCGTTTCGTGCCGCGACGCGCCGTACCGCTCAGGCGCAATGTCGCCTCCGCCCGTGAGCATGAGACCGTCGATGTGGTCAAGTGCTTGGTCAAGGTGATCGTGCTGGACGGGTAGCAACATGATCGGCATCGCACCGGCCGCAATGATGCTGTCGGTGTAGGTGTGGAACACCGCGTAGGCCCGCAGCGTGGTTCCAATGGAGTCGACGTGCTTGGGGCGAGCGGGAATCCCGATGACTGGCAGCATCGGCAAATGATACCGCGCCATCGTGTGGAGACGACCCGCCGATGAACCTCTGGATCGTGTCATCGGGAGGTCTGAGGACCCCGGCGGTGTCGCTGCGCAGCGAATCGACGTATCCTGTGGACAACGCGTGCGGCCCCGGAAGACGGATGTTCCGCACGAACATCCTGATTCTCAAGTGAGGGGTCACCCGAATGGGTTCGCTGATCAAAAAGCGTCGTAAAAAGATGAGCAAGCACAAATACCGCAAGCGTCTCAAGGCAAATCGCCACAAGCGCAAGAACAAGTAGTACAGCTCGCTGTCCAATCGAAGGGGTGTCCGAAAGGGCACCTCTTCTTTCTTGTCCTCATGTCGGCCCGTACACTCGGCTGATGCTGCCTGATCAGTCACTTCTGTTTGATGTGCCACATGATGTCACCTACCTGAACTCCGCCTACTTCGGGCCGCGCCTGCATTCGGTTGCCAAGGCTGGCGAGGAGTCGGTGGCGCTGACGGGGCGACCGTGGGAGGTCGCGGCCGATGCCTTCTTCGAACCCGTTGAGCAATTGCGTGGCCTTGTCGCCAAGGCGATGAACGGCGATGCCGATGGGGTGGCCCTCATTCCCGGGATTTCATACGGTGCCGGGACCGCTGCCAAGAACCTTGCCATTGGCCCGGGGAGGACGGTGGTGATGCTCGATGCGCAGTTCCCGTCGAACGTGTACCCATGGAGGACCAAGGTCGCTGCCGAAGGTGGCGAGATCGTCACCGTTCCTCGCACACCAGATGGCTGGACTACCGCGATACTCAACGCCATTGACGACCGCACCGCCGTGGTGACCGTCCCCAACTGTCACTGGACGGATGGCTCGATCGTCGACCTGGTTGCGGTGGGAAACGCTGCGAGGGACGTTGGCGCAGCGCTGTGTGTCGATGCGTCGCAGTCCTTCTGTGCGATGCCGCTTGATGTTGCGGATGTACAGCCCGATTTCGTCTATTCCGTCGGGTACAAGTGGCAGCTTGGCTTCTACGGCCTTGCGTATCTGTGGGTCGCACCGCAGCATCGCGCAGGGGGCCCGCTCGAGGAGGGCTGGGCGACACGAGAGGGTGCCGAGGACTTCGCTGGTCTCGTCGACTACACAGATGCGTACCACGACGGTGCACGCCGGTTCGATGTCGGTGAGCGCTCCAACTTCATCGGCGTTGCGATGGCGAACGCTGCGATGACCCAGATTGATGAATGGGGGGTTGCCAACATTGCCGAAACCCTTCGCTCCCGAACCGACACGATCGCGGCAGGAGCGACAGAGGCCGGATGGCTGACCGCTCCCTCCGATCAGCGATCACCACACCTCATCGGCATCAGACACCCGGACGGCTTGCCTGCGGATATCGCCGACGTGTTTCGTTCGAATCGCATTTCGGTGAGTGTCCGAGGGGATTCAATCCGTATCTCGCCGCATCTCCACACAACCGATCGGGATGTTGAGCGTCTTTTCGCGGCACTGCGGGCCGCGTCCTAGGTGTGCTCTTCGGGGAGGTTGTCCTTGAGGATGCTGGTTGGTGTTGCCCATCCGAGCGATCCGTGGTCTCTGTGGTGATTGTAGAAGTGGATGAACCCGTCGTAGGCCACAGTGCGTTGGCTGTCTGA
>QQUL01000312.1 GCA_008501565.1 Armatimonadota bacterium | reverse complement strand
AAGACGGTGCTCCTTGCCGTGCACGGTCCCAACGCCCCCGACCTCGTCGACTCGACGATCGGATTCCCACCGACTAGGTTCCGCGTTGAATCCGGCTCCTTTGCAGGCCACCCTGTCGTTGCAGCCGGAACCGGATACACCGGCGAACGGGGAGCCGAGATCTGCGTTCCCATCGAAACGGGGGAACATCTTTGGGATGTTCTTGTAAGTGCCGGCGCCAAACCCGCAGCCCTCGGTGCACGGGATACCTTGCGGCTCGAGATGGGTTACTCCCTGTGGGGGCAGGACCTGTCCAAGGACACTTCTCCGATTGAAGCGGGCCTCGAATGGGTTGTTGCGTGGGATCACGAGTTCATCGGTCGGGATGCCCTGCACAGAATCAAAGAGAACCCACCGTCGGAACTCGTGGCATTCACCACCCAGGGACGTGCCATCCCACGCCACGGCTACGAAATCCGCACCACCACCGGGAAGGGAGTCGTGACGTCCGGGAACTTCTCACCGAGCCTCGGGCACGGCATCGGTCTCGCCTATGTAACTCCACCACTCTCCGCGGATGAATCCATGACCGTCATCATCCGCGGGAAGGACATCGAGGCGACGATCGTCGAGACACCATTCCTCAAGAAATGAACTGTGCACATGAGTCGACCGGTGGATCGTGACGAAACGTCGGAGGATGTTCAGAGCATGAAATGTTGACAATGCCCGGTGGACCGGCGGCCTACCACGTGTTGGCAAAGCCGACGGGACCTATCTGCAATCTGGACTGCGAGTATTGCTTCTTCCTGTCAAAGGAAATGCTGTATCCCGGAGACCGGTTCCGGATGGCGGACGATCTCCTGGAGACCTACATCCAGCAACTACTGGAGTCACATCGCACCCCCGAAGTCACCGTTGCATGGCAGGGGGGCGAGCCGACGATGATGGGACTCGACTTCTTCCGACGGGCGATGGTGGTGATCGACAAGTATCGCAAGCCCGGTCAACATATCTCACACACGATCCAGACGAACGGCATCCTGATCAACGACGACTGGGCCAGCTTCTTCAAGGAAAACGATTTCCTCGTCGGAATATCCGTTGATGGCACCAAAGACCTCCATGACATGTATCGAGTCGACAAACGTGGTCAAGGCTCCTTCGATCGAGTGATGAGGGGTTTCGACGCGTTGAAGGCCCGCGACGTCGACGTGAACGTCCTGTGCACGGTTCACGCCGGCAATGTCGACCATGCGTTGAAGGTGTATCGGTTCTTCCGTGACGACATGGGTGTGCGGTTCATCCAGTTCATACCGATCGTGGAGCGGGTCACCGAGACACTGCTTCCCCTGGCAAATCGGGGTTGGGGGACCGAACGTGGCGAGCTGCGACCGCTGTACATCCAACAGGGCCACCACGTGACAGACCGCACGGTGGATGCCGAGAGGTTCGGTCGATTCCTGACGACCATCTTCGACGAGTGGGTCCGAACCGACATCGGTGAAGTCTTCGTGCAGCACTTCGACACCGCGTTGGCAAATTGGCACGGGGAGCCCGGCGCTGTGTGCGTCTTCTCCGAGACATGCGGGCTTGCCGTGGCCCTCGAGCACAACGGAGATCTGTATTCATGTGATCACTACGTCGAGCCTGATTATCTCCTCGGCAACATCAAAGACACGCCGATGATCGAATTGGTCGCATCCGCGCAACAGATCGAGTTCGGGCTGGCGAAGCGGGACTCACTCCCTGCATTTTGTCTGACGTGTGAGGTCCGGTTCGCCTGCCACGGTGGGTGTCCCAAGAACCGCTTCATCCAGACACCTGATGGGGAGGATGGGCTCAATTATCTGTGTGCCGGCTACAAGATCTTTTTCAACCACGTCGATCGTCCCATGCGGATGATGTCAGATCTCCTGCGTGCGAATCGGGCGCCTTCCGAGCTGTCTGCGATCCTCGCAGGCGAAGAGGCGGCACGGTTCGCAGACGTTGGACGGAACGATGCCTGTCCGTGCAGCAGCGGCCGCAAATACAAGAAGTGTCACGGAGCCACCACAAGTTCGTGATCCTGCCCGCACTGGTTCACACCCGGGTAATGTGCGAAAAGAAGAGCCGAACAAGGAGTGGGTTCCAATGTCCCCGACGCGTCCAGACCGCCATTCTCGCTCTCAGCTGCCGATTCCCGATCGGCCCGGCTTCGGGCTGACCACATACGACGCAAAGGATCCGGACACCACCTATCCGCCGATCGAGCCTCTGCTACCCCCGGACGGTGCACCAAATGTGCTTGTGATCCTTCTCGACGATGTGGGGTTCGGCGCCTCGAGCGCGTTCGGTGGACCATGCAGTACCCCCAACGCCGAGAAGCTGGCAGCGGGTGGCTTGAAGTTCAACAGGTTCCATACGACCGCCCTGTGCGCCCCGACGCGCCAGGCGCTCCTGACGGGTCGAAATCATCACTCGGTTGCGATGGGCTCCATCACCGAGACGGCGACCTCCGCTCCGGGGAACAGTTCGGTTCGGCCGAACACGAAGGCTCCTCTCGCCATGACGCTCAAGCTCAACGGGTATTCGACGGCGCAGTTCGGCAAGTGTCACGAAGTTCCTGTCTGGCAATCATCGCCCATGGGTCCGTTCGATGCATGGCCGTCAGCGGGTGGAGGGTTCGAGAAGTTCTATGGGTTTATCGGCGGCGAGAACAACCAATGGGATCCGGCGTTGTACGACGGAACCACGCCTGTAGAGCCACCTGCAACTCCTGAGGAGGGTTATCACCTCACCGAGGACCTCGCAAACCAAGCGATCACTTGGGTGCATCAGCAGAAGGCTTTGATGCCAGACAAGCCCTTCTTCATGTACTTTGCCCCGGGAGCAACCCATGCACCACATCACGTTCCGCCAGAGTGGCCAGAAAAGTACAAAGGCAAGTTTGCTGGCGGCTGGGACGCCCAGCGCGAGGCCACATTCAAGCGGCAGAAGGAAATGGGCATCATCCCCCCAGACGCCGAGTTGACCGCCAGACACGCCGAGATCCCCGCGTGGGATGACATGCCAGACGAACTCAAACCCGTTCTCGAACGCGAGATGGAGGTGTATGCCGGGTTCCTTGAGCACACCGATCACCACGTTGGACGAGTGATCGACGCCATTGACGACCTCGGAGTTCTCGACAACACGATCATCTATTACATCATCGGTGACAATGGCGCGTCCGCGGAAGGAACCTTCAACGGTGCGTTCAACGAGATGGCGAACTTCAACGGTATGGCCGCTCTGGAGACACCCGAGTTCATGCTGTCCAAGATGGATGAATTCGGTTCACCGAGTTCCTACAACCATTACGCGGTCGGGTGGGCCTGGGCGATGAACAGTCCACTCCAGTGGACGAAGCAGGTGGCATCGCATTGGGGTGGCACACGGAACGGCACCATCGTCCACTGGCCGAACGGCATCAAGGAGAAGGGTGGGCTCCGCGAGCAGTTCACACACTGCATCGACATCGCACCAACGATTCTCGAAGCAGCCGGGTTGCCCGAGCCGACCTCGGTCAACGGTGTCCAGCAGTCCCCGATGGAGGGGACCAGCATGCTGTACACGTTCGATCAGCCCGACGAACCCGAAAGGCATGATCTCCAGTACTTCGAGATGTTCGGAAACCGAGGCATCTACTTCAAGGGGTGGAGCGCCGTCACCAAGCACCGCACGCCGTGGGAGCTGCAGGGCGCAACGGTTCCTCCGTTTGATGAAGACATCTGGGAGCTCTACGACGGGAGCACCGACTGGAGCCAGGCGAACGACCTGTCCGCCGAGATGCCTGACATGCTGGCCAAGCTCCAGCGCCTGTGGCTCATCGAGGCAACCAAGTACAACGTGCTGCCCATTGACGATCGATCAGGCGAGCGTGTAGATCCCGAATCTGCCGGACGACCGACGCTCGTGCACGGAACATCGCAGTTGTTCTTTCCCGGTATGAGCCGACTGTCGGAGAACAGCGTCCTCAATATCAAGAACAAATCGTTCTCCGTCACGGCCAACGTCACCATTCCACCGGGCGGTGCTGAAGGCGTCATCATCGCCCAGGGCGGGCGCTTCGGTGGCTGGACCGTGTACTTCAAGGACGGCAAGATGAAATTCGTCTACAACGTGCTCGGCATCTACGACTTCCACACGGAAGCAGACTCTGTGGCTCCTGAGGGCGACCATCAGGTACGGATGGAGTTCGCCTATGACGGAGGAGGTCTCGCCAAAGGGGGCGACGTGACGCTCTACTACGACGGTGATGCGGTGGGGACGGGACGGGCCGAGGCAACGCATCCCATGATCTTCTCAGCCGACGAAACGACTGATATCGGATGCGAATCCGGCACCACCGTGTCACCGGACTACACAGCCGAGACCAGCAAATTCAGCGGCAAGATCGAGTGGGTGCAGATTGACCTTGGCGACGACAACCACGACCACTTCATCGATCCCGATGAACGCCTGCGTATCGCCATGTCGCTTCAGTAGTCACACCGGCAACCAGGACGGACACGATGATTTCATGCGGTAGCCCGGAGAGGGCTACTGACGCATGACCGGTCTCCGTGCACAAACTACGTGGTGGTCACGCCTCGCTGACGAGACTCTGTCTGACGATCTTGGATTCACGCCGCACCCGTCCCTCGAGATCCCTCACATTCGTGGCATACCGGTGCCGATCCCGTTGGCAGAGGACCAGCGGGCCGTGCGAGAGTGGCCGAATCTCGCCGGAAGGCTCGAGCCTTTGCAAGCCGGTCATGTCGTACGGTGGGATCGTCGGCTCGCCCCGGAACCACATTCGCAAGAAGTCCTTGCGAGGGGAGAGGCAACCGACGTTGCCCTTCTTGAGGAGATGCAGCCGTGGTTCGATCGATTCATTCGCTCCCTTGAACAGATCCGACGGGTCATTCGTGCCGCACCATCGGAGACACCACGGGCAATCCTGCTCACGCCACGGAACCCCGTCGGCGATCTCCCGTCGGGGGTAGAAGCCGTACCCCGGCGCCTTGGGGAGTTTCCCGGCGGTATCCAGATCACGCTTGGCCCTGACTCGTGGCAGCAGCGCGATGCATATGCTGATGACGTACGAGGGTGGCTCACCGATCACGCCTCTCAGCACTGACCGATCCAGGAGGCATACGGATGGATTCCATCAAACCACCAATCGAAGGCACCTTCACAACCACGGATGGCACCGACCTGTTCACCGTCACAGTTTCGGGCCCGAACCCTCGCTACGACCTACTCCATGTTCACGGACTCGGAGAACACAGCGGTCGCTGGATCCAACGCTTCACCGAGCTTGCTGGCAGGGGAGCCAGAGTCACGGCGTATGACCTCCGCGGCCATGGGCAATCGGGCGGCGATCGGATGCATCTCGACTCGTTCGACCAGTTCACATCGGATGTTTCCGAGATTGCTGCCGCAACGTCCGCGAGCACCGGTCGACCCTGGGTGCTGTACGGGCACTCGATGGGCGGACTCATCGCAGCGAGTTACCTCATTGACGCTTGCAAACCGGTGCCCAACATCGCCGTGTTGAGCGCTCCTGCCCTCGGAGACGGTACCCCTGCCGTCAAGCGGGCAGCTGCCAAGCTCATTGGTGGAGTTGCCCCAAAGATGATGATGAAGACCCCCATCGCCGGTGAGCAGCTTTCGCGGGATCCGAAGGTGGGCGAAGCGTATTCCGATGATCCGTTGGTGCAGCAGATGGGCACCATTGGTCTCGGAAAGGTCGTGTTCGCGGAGCAAGCCCGTCTCGCACCGAACACCGGACGGATCATGATCCCAACCCTGGTGATTCACGGAGCGGACGACACCTTGGTACCGACCGCTGCGAGTGCATCGCTTGCGAAGTCCGTCAGCGTCGAACGGAAGGTGTATCCGGGTCTTCGCCACGAGTTGCACTTCGAGCCGGAGGGCGCCCAGGTAGTCGGTGACGTTGGCGACTGGATCGAGGCGAAGCTCTTCTAGATGGCTCGGTATGCAGGTCGTACGACGTCTTCGATGATGCGACTGCGCTCTCGATAGTCACCGAACCCTGCCTCAATGGCGTTCACGGTGATTCGTTCCAAGTCGTCCACACTGAGTCCGAATGCCTCGGAGGCGAGCGCATACTCGCTCGAAACCGTCACGCCGGACATCAATCGATTGTCCGTATTGATCGAGACGTTGAAGCCGTTCCGGTAGAGGGCCCCGAAGGGATGTACGTCTGCTGAGGCGTACGCCGATGTATGAATATTCGACGAGATGGCCACCTCGAGTGGCACCCGGTGATCCCGTACGCTGCGAGCAAACGGGCCAAGATGCGACATCTCGGTGCCATCGAAATCTGTGTCATCTGCCACATGGACACCATGCCCGATCCGCATCGCGCCGCACAGGGCGATTGCACGCCACATTGAATGTGCTCCGTCCCCTTCACCACCGTGAATGGTGAGCCCCAGCCCGGCTTCTCGAACAATTCGGCATGCTTCCAGATGGTCATCTGCCGGGAACCCGGCCTCTGGGCCGGCAAGGTCGAAACCGATGACTCCCATGTGCATTGAGGCTGCTGCCGCACGCGCCACCTCGGCGCTGTCTGTGTCCTGACGCATGGCACACACAATCGTGCCACCGATGGTGATGTCGCCGGTTGCCATGCCGCGTTGGTAGCCGTCGTGCGCCGCTTCAAGCACTGCCTCCCGCGACAGGCCACCCGCCATGTTGAGCGACGGTGCGAAACGGATCTCGGCGTACGCAACGCCGTCCTCCGCGAGGTCCCTCGCGGATTCATATGCGATCCGACTGATTGCATCCTGTGTCTGCATCACCGCGATCGTGTGTACGAACGGTTCGAGATATCGTTCAAGGGAGCCAGAGCGTCCCTGATGAAACCAGGCGCGGAGTTCGTCAATGTCGTAGCTCGGAAGATCCCGGTAGCCGGTTTCATCGGCGATTTCGAGAATCGTTTCTACGCGAAGCCCACCGTCGAGGTGCTCATGAAGGACAGCCTTGGGAAG
>QQUL01000175.1 GCA_008501565.1 Armatimonadota bacterium | reverse complement strand
GCGAGAAACGCTTCCTGGGCGATTTCCTCGGCAGTCTGGACATTGCCAGTGAGCACGATCGCAAGTCCGACAACCGACCAGTAGTCGGCGCGATAGAACGAGTCGAAGTCCATTGCACCCCTCACGACAGGAACGTCGGCCACTCGAATCCATCCACCCATCTGTACTGCGAGTGTTGTCACGGTAGTTACTCGCACACCTCGCTCAATAGGGGTGACAACGATTGCGAAGACCCCGAGGTCTACGCAGTTCGGCGACGTGAAGCCGCGAGGACCACCGTTCCCAAGAGCACGAACAGTGAGCCGACGATGGCTACGCCGGTGGTTGTCACACCGGTGACCGGCAGCGTGTCACCGACTGTGGTTGTGGTGGTGGGAGCGACCGTAGTTGTGGTCGTCGTTGGTGGGATGCACGGTGGCCTCGGCACTGTTGATCCTGGTGCTGTAGTCAGGCACGACCCCAGACCGGAAACGCTGTTGCTGAGAACCGTTGCGCCGGCAGCAACAGCGAAGTCGTGAGGGTTGACCCCGCCGCCAGTCAGATCGGGGTCTGCCAGATCGATCCAGATGTCGTCGAAGAACACGGGCTGAAGCTCGCCTGGCGCGGGAGCCGGCGGGGGACCCTCAGCCATACACGGTTCTTCGTCACCGTACGGACCGATGACTGCGACCACGTAATCCCAGTCGTCACGAAGTTCGCTCACTGACCAATTGCCTTCTGCATCGCTGATGGTTGGGATGACATCGCCCGATGAGGCCAAAAGGAATATGCAAGCGTTGGCGACAGGCGTGCCACCGTTCGTGATCACCGTTCCAGAGAGTGTCGTAGTTGCCGTTGGGATACAGGATGGCCTCGGCACGGTCGATCCTGATGCAGTTGTCAGGCATGACATGATTCCCGAGGTGCTGTCGCTGAGGACCGTCGCCCCCACTGATACTGCAAAGGCATGGCCGTCACCGGCGATGCCTGGGTCGTTGAGGTCGATCCAGATGTTGTCGTAGAAGACAGGCTGGAGTTCTCCGGGGCCAGGAGCATCCGGTGGACCGTCCCCGGCGCACGGACCGTAGACACCGTCGAACGGCGGTATCGCGGCTACGACATAGTCCCAGTCATCCGGAAGTCCGGTCAGGGACCAATTGCCGTCGGCGTTGGTGATGGTAGGGAACGCGTAGAACGGTGATGAGAGGACGAAGATACAGGCGTTTTCGACCGGTACGCCTCCATCCGTGATGGCCGTTCCAGACAGAGTTGTCGTGCCGGCTGGGGGTTCAACGCCTATCGATGCACTGGCTTCCTGGCCGAATGGCACTGTCACCGATTCGCTCGTGGCATCGATCTCGGAGCTTGAGTATGGAGAAATGTCACTGTTCACGGCGATCGTCGCGTTGATCGTTTGGACGCCGTCAGCGATCTGAGCATCCCAAACACAGGTGATGGTTGTCGTTGCTGTCACGCACCCGAAAAGATCGCCGGATGTCGAATCGAGGGTGAGAGACCCGAATCCGGGGTCAGCGTCAATCTCCAATCCGATGGTGATCGCTCCGATGTCACCTGACACCGAGAAGTGGCCAGATACCGTTGCGGACGAACCGGCGGCGACCGGGTTGGGCGTTGGTCCATCGAACCACGCCGACAGCTCTGGGATGTCTGCCCGAGCTGGCGGAGCGGCAAGCGCTATCAGGATCAGGGTAATGGCGAGTGCGGAGACGAATACGAACATGCTGAAGAGGGCACGTCGATTGGTGGCGGCGGTCATTGGAGTCCTTGGTCGGTGGTCCGAGAATTGGTGGTTCTCGCGAGATCAGGTGGATCTCACCTCAGAAATCGGGCAAGTTTGCGGCCCGGTTTAGTTCTTTCTTGCCGTCACAACGGTTCATACGCCGTACGCCATTCGGCTCTAGTTGTACCCGGCCATCAGGTTGGTGACACTCGGCTGATGGGTGGTCGACGTCCGAGTGAGCTGTGTTTGCGTTGATGGTTGTAGTACTCGAGCCATGATGGCAGGGCTTTGGCGCGTTCGCTGTTTGATGTGTAGATGCGGGTGTAGGCCCATTCTGTTTGAAGGGTCCGGTTGAAGCGTTCAACTTTGCCGTTTTGCCATGGGCAGTGGGGCCGGATCGTGATGTGATCAGCACCAATGGTGTTGAGGGCATTGATGAAGGCGTCACTTTTTGTGTAGGACCAGTGGTTGTCGGTCATCACCTGGCTAATCCTGGGGATACCAACGGACTCGAAGAACTCGGCGGCTCGTACCAAGAATCCTGCCGTGGTGTTGCCTTGTTCATCGTCACAGATCTCTGAATACGCGAGCCGTGTGTGGTCATCGACGGCTGAATGGATGAAGTCGTACCCGACCTTGGCTTTGCGCTTGACGTTGCCACGTCCCCATGCCCGCCACCCGCCACCGTCAGGGATCTTCCCAATCTTCTTCACATCAACATGGATCAACTCGCCAGGCGTCTCGCGTTCATATCGCACAGTGGTGTGTTTCGAGGCTCGGATCACGTCGCCGGTGAGTGGATCGCACTCAAAGAGATACGGCATCTGGTGTCGTCGCAGGATCCGGCTGATCGTGCGAGCGGGAACCCCGAGCTCATCGGAGAGACGGTCTGGGCCAACCCGAAGTCGACGGCGAAGCGCAACCACGTGTTGTTCGATCTCGACCCGAGTCTGGGTTGGTGACGAATGAGGACGAGACGAACGGTCCTCCAACCCGGCGTCGCCTTCAGCGTCGAAACGGGCAAGCCACCGGTGGGCGCACTGACGAGAGACCCCCATTGCCTTCGCGACATGGGCAACGGGCATTCCCTCAACACGAACCCGATGAACAATCAGACGACGCCCAAACACGTTGAGACGAGCATTACGGTGACCCATGAAGACCTCCAGTGGGTGTTGACAGCAATCACCACTCCACTCGGAGGTCTTCACCTATGTCAAACTGTCACCAACGTCCTGGCCGAGTACACCTAGATCGTATGGGTCATTCATCTTGGCCGAGTATCTCGATGAGAACCTGGCCTTCGCCGGCGTGGATCCGTGGCTTGGAGGGGCAGACGCCATCCGGCGCACATGGGACCGGATCGGCGACGGCGTCACATCAACAACGCCCCAACGCGCCATTGAGGAAGTCATCGCCGAATCAACGACAGGTGACACGCTTGGAACCGTTCTCGAGGGCTTTGGGATAGCAAACTACCTCATGGATGAACCCGTCCACGACGCATACGGCTATACCGACCCCGATGCGGGCGGTTGGAGGGCGAACGAGCGACTCATTGGTGCTCGGCCAACGTCGGCTGCCGCAGCGCTCACGACTGGTGTAATGGAGGCAGGGTCGATTGTCCTGCACCGGGGCGGTTCACACTATGTCGAGTTCAAACCCAGCGACACCGGTGCCGGGGGCAGCATCCAGCTGACACCGACGCCGGTGAACGGTGTGGCGTACACGGCACTACGGGTTACCACCGACTCAGTCATTGGCGCGACGCTCTGTGACGACGGGTTCGACTCTGTGGTCGCGTTGACACCGGGGGTCGCCACCGAGATTCCCCTGGATGGCGGGTGTGAAACCGTGACACTCGTCGCGACTTCCACAGATCTGGACAGTGACACGAGGACCGCAGCGTGGGAGGCATTGTTCGTCGGTGATAACAATCTTCTGGCTAATCCAGGGTTCGAATCGGGTGGGATTGGTCCGGGCTGGGGCATTTTCAAGGGCGACGGTTTCCCGGGTGACACAGTGTTCGGTGTTGGCGGGTCACCAGTGCGAACCGGCTCGTTTGCAGCATTGTTGACATCTGGTGAGGGTTCGAGCCGAACTGTTCCTGCTGGGTATGACCAGGTTGTTCAAGTGACACCGGGACAGTCGTATTCGGGGTTCGTTTGGTTCGCGCGTAGTTCTGGTGCATACCCTGATGTGATACTGGAGATCACGGAATCTGACGGTACAGTCGTTGCTTCCAAGGCCCGCACCGTGTTCGCCGGCGGGTGGCAGCTGCTTGATGTCTCGTTTACAGCACCCAGCGATTCGGTGGTGTTTCGTGCCGGGTTGGATGGGCCGTACGGTGAATCTAGGGGAACAGCGATTGATGATGCGGTACTTGTTGAAGGTGACATCGGAACTCTCGATAACAGATCGTTCGACAATGGCCTTGACGCGTGGTCGATTGTTGGCGGTACCGACGGTACCGTCACTGCAGTGGGTGGTGGCGGTATCACAGCAGCAGAACTTGTCTCACAGACAGGTCAGCCGGTGGGTGTTGAGCAGTGGTTCAATGGCAGCGGCTTCAACGCTGCAAACGCCACTGTGACAGTCGACTCGCTGAGCGACACCCAGGTCACGTTGGACATTTTGCGGCTTGACGGCACCGTGGTGACGACGTGGTCCGAAACCCTGAACTCCACAGACGGTTGGGTCACGATTGGTGATGTCGGATGGGGTTATCAGGACGAAGATGCGCTTGTGTACCGGATTACGACCCAAGGACCCGGTGCTGTCCGGGTCGACGCAACCTTCGTATCGTTGGCGCTATGAACCCGAGATACGTCTTTGGCCTGTTGGCAGTCGCCGTGGTGCTGATGGGAGCGTCATGTGAAGGCTACCGATTCGAGTCAAGCGACCCGTGCAGGTGCCCGACCCTGGTCGAGACGGCACCAACAATCGACTTTGTCGGTGACGGCCAGACCCCAGGCACGGTCACGAGCAGCTGGGCAGGAGGCCCCAGACCGCTCGTCGTCGGGCTCAGGTACGACGCGGTCGATGTGCAGGGGATGCAACGTGTTGTGGCTGAGCGGATGATGAGTGCAGGGTTCCAGCACGACATTGTCAATGACGAGGACCACTTCGCATCCGACGAGTGGGAGGTGTACGTTGGCGGTGCCCGTGTGCTGGTGATGATCGTTGAGCCAGATCGGGATGCTGCCGAAGCGCTTGCTCCGCTTGCCGAAGCGTTGGGGACCGTGCCGTGAACCCGCACACGGCCGCGTGACGATTGGTGACGTGGGATGGGGATATCGGGACGAAGACGTGCTTGTGTACCGCATAACGATCCAAGGACCCAGTGCTGTCCGGGTCGACGCAACCTTTGCATCGTTGGCGCTATGAAACCGAAACATGTTCTTGGCCTGTTGGCTGTCGCCGTGGTGCTGATGGGAGCGTCATGTGGGGGCTACCGATTCGAGTCAAGCGACCGTGCAGGTGCCCGACCCTGGTCGAGACGTCACCCACAATCGACTTCATCGGTAACGGCCAGACACCGATAAAAGTTACCAGCAACTGGGTGGGGGGGCCCAGACCGCTGTCGGTCGATCTCTCCTATGGCCTGGCGTACTCGGATGAGAAGGTCATTGAGATCGCCCATCGCTTCATCGACGCCGGCTTCGACACGGCCACAAAGCTCGAGCTTCCGCTGCGTGAGTCTCCCCATTTCGTGGAAGATGATTGGGAGGTCTACGTCGCTGGGACGGAGACTGATCAAGGTACGCGGATTCGTATCCGCCTCTATCTCGTCGAACCGGATCGCGATGCTGCTGAGGTGCTCACTCCGCTTGCCGAAGCGCTTGGGACAGTGCCTTAAACCCGCATACGGCCGAGTGACGATTGGTGACGTGGGATGGGGATATCAGGACGAAGACGTGCTTGTGTACCGCATAACGACCCAAGGACCCGGTGCTGTCCGGGTCGACGCAACCTTCGTATCGTTGGCGCTATGAACCCAAAGCACGTTCTTGCTCTTCCGCTCGCTGCCGCGTTTTAATGGGGGCGTCTTGCGAGGGCCATCCTGGGGCGCGACGCCGTCTGGTTGACCTGTGCGGAAGGAGGCAGAAGTGAAACGTGATCCAGTAGAGACGGCACCTTCTCATCGTCGTCGCGGTGCAATGCGTGTCGTGATGCGTCACTGGGTTCCTCTTGTGGCGATGGCTGTGGTTGTTGGGTTGGTGTTGTCGGCATGCGGCTACCTCGAAGGACTCGGAGATAAGACGCCCGAAGCCTGTGACTGCCCGGTGCTCGAAGAGACGGTAGCGTCGATCGACTGGACCGGCGACGAACGCGAACCCGATGAAACTCGGCAGGCGGTGGGATTCGCCGAGACCGGTCAGCTTCCGCTGGTCGTGAGTGGCACCTATCGAGGCGTGACAAGTGCCGCCGAGCGTGATGAACTCTTCGACTATGTCGTATCGGTGATGACCAGCATCGGGATCACTTCCCTCGACGAGAGCGGTTCCCCCAGCCGGGATCGGAGCGCACAGTACGCTGGAGATGGATGGACCCTCTCGGTGTCGACCAGCGAATCTGAAGGCAGATTGTTTGTCCTGGTGACCACCGACAAACCCGACGAGAACACACCTGAGTACCTAACGCCGCTTATCGAGGCGTTCGCAACACGGTAAGGAAGCGGTTTGCGTGACGTTGCCTAGCCGCATTGTCCCTTACACCGGGCGCCTCGGTTCGGCACCGGATCGGACTCTCGGGCTACGCGTACGAGACCACGAGCTTCGTCCATGACGAGCCGAACCTGATCGAGAAACAGGTCGAAGGCCAGACCAACGCCGGCTTCGACGATGACCACGACTCGTGGACAGTCGTTGGCGAAGCCGACAGCACCGCCGAACCGGTCGCGGCTGGCGGGGACGCGGCGATCCAGACGACATCGGTGACCGGCCAACCGGTGGGTGCGAGCAGTTGTTCAACGGCTATGTGTCGCTACCTGCCGGCTGCGGTGGCGCAACGAACCGGAGCCACCTTCTTGTGGAGTCGATCGATCCTGCCGGACCCCGAAGGTTGGGCCACCACCGGTGACGTCGGGTAGGGTCAACCGACAGCCGAGGGACCTCGGGCCATTTCGAATGACACCGTTCGTGGCATAGCCGCTACGAACAAGAAAACTCGCACCCGCGGTTCGCGTTGCGCAGTGTCGATGAGTGCGTCTCGTGTGAGCGACCGTTCAGAATCCTCCTCTGACATCATGTTCCGTGGCATCGCTTGTACTTGTAGCCAGATCCACATGGGCACGGATCGTTCCGACCGACCTTCAGGCGCTGGGCAGGCTCGAGCGGTCTTGTCCTGGCACTCATGAGTCGCTGTGCCGTTGCCAGGGACCGCTCTTGTTCTTCGAGGCGCCGTTCCCGTACG
>QQUL01000111.1 GCA_008501565.1 Armatimonadota bacterium | reverse complement strand
GGGATGACATCGCCGAATGGATCGGTGATCGTTGGACGGACCATGGAGGGGAGATCCTCGCCACGATCGCCGTTGTCATTGGTGCGTGGGTGATTCTCGGCATCTTGAAGCGTGCAGTCGGCCGATGGGAGGCCAGGCTTGAGAGCGATCTCCACGAGTCGACTGAGGTTGCTGATCGTGCACGGGCCCAGCGTCTTGTCACCATTTCCGATGTTCTCAGAATCGTGCTTTCGATTGCGGTCTGGGTCATTGTCGTACTCACGATCATGGCCCTCTGGGGTCTGCCGATGTCACCATTCATCGCCGTTGGGACGACCGTGGGGGTCGCCGTCGGATTCGGGGCGCAGGACCTCGTGCGCGATGTCATTGCCGGTTTCCTGATTCTCGTTGAAGACCAATACGCGCTCGGTGACGTCGTCTCGATCGCCGGTGTGACGGGGTCGGTTGAGTCGATACAGCTTCGTTCCACGGTCTTGCGAGATCTCGAGGGAAACCGCCATTTCGTTCCGAACGGGCAGATAAAGGTTGCTTCGAACCTCACATCGGAGTTCTCTCGGCTCGTGCTCGACATCCCGGTGTCCTATGACACCGACCTCGACGTCGCTATGAGAGTCGTCAGCGACGAGGCCCTCAGTTTGGCCGCCGACGAGGAGTGGTCCCGACGGTTCCTCGCCGACCCGGAAATGCTCGGGGTCAACAAGCTCGACAGTTCGGCGGTCAACATCCGCGTTTTGATGACTTTGACTCCCGACGATCGTTGGCTCGTGAAGCGAGAGTTCCTGCGACGGATCAAGAACCGCCTCGACGCTGAAGGAATCGAGATCCCCTTCGACCAGGTCGTGATGCGGATGCGAAGCGAGGAATAGGCTTCGGCCATCCCTTTCCCGCGTACTGGATCAGTCGCCGTTTGGCGCTTCTTGATCCGCTGACTCCTGCCTCGGCCTCAAGACCAGCATGCCTTGCTCCACCGGAGTGATCTCGATATGGGAGGCAGTGCCAAGCAACTCACCATCAGCCTGGAAGGGTGACGGTGGATCCGCATCGATCGTGATTCGATCGTATCCCGTCCACAGGTGCGCCCCTGAACGCTCCGTATGTGTACGACGGAGCACGGCGCGTGATACGAGGGATGTGGCGTTGCGAAAACCCAACTTGCCGACCGCAAGCGTGGCCATGCCCTGTGGCGCCTCCTTCGTGAGGTGCAGAGGGATGCGCCCGAAATAGGTATACGGATGGTGGACCTGGGTCAAAGCGGCAACGGCATCGAACGGGTCGTCATTGGCTTCGACACGGAGATTGGGGAGCTGGGATCGCCAGTCTGACGTGAGACGACCCACCGCGGTCGACGCGTAATAGACGCCGCCAAATCTGATCTTGGCATAGGGCTTGCGTTCGGCAGCTTCAACGACGGCCGCGTCGAAACCGACACCGATCGAGAATGTCGCCACTCGCTCGGTCCGTTTGCCTGCGAGCGTTGCTGACACCCGAGCGACCCGTGTCGGATGTGGGTCATATTCGGTGGCGGCCTGCGCCGCCTTCAACGGCGATGACGGGATGGAGAGAATTCGGGCGAGGACATTGGTTGTTCCAGCGGGAATCAAGCCGAGAGCCGTCTCGGATCCAGCAAGACCGTTCGCCACGTGATGCGCAACCCCATCACCACCCATGGCGAAAACGACGTCGACACCGTCCTGCACAGCTGTCTTGGTCTGACGCATCGTGTCGGGACCGCTCACCGGCCAAAGCGTCGAAAGCTCGAATCTGTCCGACAGTGTTGCGGCGACCTTCCGGAACAGACCACCCGTGAACTGGGAGGCTGACGGGTTGGCGATGAGGACGGCGCGGTGCATCAGCTGAGAGTATCGGAGGCTGATACCGTGGCCTACCGGTTCAGGAGTTTTTCTACCTGTTCTCGCAGATCCAATGGCCTGAACGGTTTGGTCATGAACGCATCCGCGCCACCCTTGGCTGCTCGATCTGCCATTTCAGGCTGGGCATGCGCGGTCAGGACCAGAACCTTGAGGTGCTCCGTTGCGGGGTCGGAACGCAGCTGGTTGAGTACCTCCCAGCCATCCACACCGGGTAGACCGATATCGAGCACCACGACATCGGGCTCTCGTTCGCGGATCGCCTTGATCCCTTCCATGCCGTCGACGGCCGAAGAGATGGTGACATCAAGGACGCGGAGACACACCTCGATGAGCCTCCGGACAGAGGCTGAATCCTCGACAACGAGAACGTGCGGTTGCGCCATTGTTCGAGTATCGGCAACAATCGGGGCGACTGCAGCGGAATCTCCAGTCGGCCCGGCGCGGTGGCGCCGGGCCCGTCGTAGCCTGTTGCACACCGACCGACCTTCAGGAGGCAGAGTGCTCACCCCATACGTTCCAGAGCCGTATTCCGATTTCACGAATCCCACAAGTGCGGCACGCTACCGCGCCGCACTTGACACCGTCGCGGCACGATTGGGTGAGCGTGCGCTTCTTGTCATCGGTGGTGAACACATCGACACCAAGGGCTCCATCGAGTCGGTGAACCCGTCAAATCCCGATCAACGCATCGGGACGGCCGCCTCAGCGACGAAGGATCATGTCGAGCAGGCGATGGCCGCCGCATGGGATGCCTACGCGAGTTGGTCGCGCAAGACGGCGGAGGAACGGGCGGGAATCGTGCATCGGGTCGGTGACCTGATCCTGGAACGCAAGTTTGAGTTTGCGGCGTGGCAGTCCTACGAGGCCGGGAAGAACTGGGGCGAGGCCGAGGCCGATGTGGCCGAGGCCGTTGACTTCTGCCGCTACTACGCCCACCAGGCTCTTCGCATGTCCGAGCCGGTTGAAGTGGTTCAGGTTGATGGAGAAACGAACACTTCGATGCTCCAGCCGATCGGAGCCGGTGTTGTGATTCCGCCTTGGAACTTTCCCCTTGCCATCCCGGCGGGGATGGCGATGGGTCCGGTCGCGGCTGGCAATACGGTGATCCTGAAACCAGCATCGAACACGCCCCTGATCGCCTGGGCCTTCATGAAAGTGCTCGAGGATGCCGGGATGCCAGCAGGTGTGGTCAACTTCCTGCCCGGTTCCGGTGGTGAGATCGGAGATGCTCTCATCGACCATCCGCGCACCCGTTTCGTCAACTTCACGGGATCGAAAGAGGTCGGACTAAGGATCGCTGAACGTGCCGCGAAGGTTGGGACAGGTCAGAAATGGCTGAAGCGGGCCTACATGGAAATGGGCGGCAAGGATGCCCTCATCATTGACGACACGGTTGATATCGAGGCCGCAGCGACGGACGCCGTGCGTTCGGCGTTCGGATTCCAGGGCCAGAAATGCTCGGCGTGTAGCCGCGTGATCGTATTTGATTCTGTCCACGACGAACTGGTCGATGCCGTGGTGGAGATCGCATCCAAGCTGACGATCGGTGCTGCGATCGAGAACTTCCCGGTGGGCCCCGTGATTTCAGCGGCGCAACATCGATCGATCATGGCTGAGATCGAGGCTGGCAAGGAGGAGGCCACGCTGGTGATGGGCGGGCACGCGATCGAGAAGGACGGCGGCTACTACATCGAGCCGACGGTGTTTGTCGATGTGGAGCCCGATTCGCGGTTGGCCCAGCATGAGATCTTCGGACCGGTGCTTTCCATCATCAAGGTTGCAGATTTCGACGATGCGTTGGCCGTTGCAAACGGAACCGAGTTCGGCCTCACCGGTGGTGTGTATTCCAACGATGAACAGCGCCTCGCCAGAGCGAAACGAGAGTTCCATGCAGGCAACCTGTACCTGAACCGCAAGATCACCGGCGCCCTTGTTGGGGTCCAGCCATTCGGCGGATTCAACATGTCGGGTTCGAACGCAAAGGCCGGTGGGCCTGACTACCTGCGGCTGTTCATGGAGATGAAGTCAATCGCGGAGAGTCACCGGAAATAGGTCCGACGTCCGACGTCCGACGTCCCTCATCCGGAATAGGTGTACCACACGACGGCATTGCCGAGCGTGTCCATGACCATCGCCGTGTCACCACCGTTGGACCAGACGGCTTGGTCGGAGCACCAATGGAACGCACCGACGGGTCCGCCGTCGCACCCGGTCACCACGGTGACGGCATCGCCGACGTCGAGCACGATGCCAGCATCAAACGTGAAGCGGTTGGTCGAGGACTCATCCCTGAGTGTCCATCCTGAGATCTCGACCTCGTCGTAGCCCTCGTTGACAATCGTGATGTACTCATCCGAGAGCACATCTGCATCGGGGCCCTCGGGGTCGAATTCGAGTTCGGACACCCGGATCACCGGCCGATCTCCCGCAACACCCTCGCGGTCCCCGCAGGCGAATGTTCCCCACATCCCGTAACCGGACTGGAACGCCCGCGCCTCGAGTGCTTTGAATGTCGGGGCGGCTTCGGAGCCGTCCTGGAGGCCCACTGCGTGGCCGGTCTCGACGAGAACCGAGTTCACGAAGATGGGCGATGTACCCGAATCGAGGTAGACGTACCGAAGCAGTCGTCCGAAAGCATCGACGTCTTCTGGGCCCTCGGTCAGGAGAACCTCCTGGTTGTTCACGAGCGACATCAGGTACGCCGTTGATTCCTGCCCCCAGCACTCCTCCGTTTCCGGAGCGTTGATTCCGAGCAGACGCACATCCACGGAGACACCGTCGAGGTCGACTTTGATCGTGTCACCGTCGACAACGTCCGTGACGCGCCCAGTGACTCGGACCTCGGGTGGTGGAAGCGTGGGAGTGGTTGTGGTGATCACCTCGACGCCGGGAAGTGTGGTCGAAGTCGTCGTGGTTTCGTTGAACTCGGGTGCCTGCGGACGCGTATCACAGGCAGCGGCAGCGAGCGCTGCCATCACGGCGATGAGAACCAGACCTCTTGACATGCTGCAACGGTACAAGTGGTTTCAGGGAAGTCGATGCATCCTCATCGGGTCCGCATTCCCATCCTTCTAGGATCCCGAAGTACACGCATGACGCCGGAGGACCAATGTCGAAACTGTTCAACCTGTCGGAGAAGACCTCCATCGTCACCGGAGGCAATAGCGGCATCGGCAGAGGGATCGCACAAGCATTGGGTGAGGCGGGTGCGACCGTTGCGGTATGGGGCCGCAGCACCGAGCGAAACGCCGAGACCGTCGCAGCGATTGAGGCAGTCGGTGCCGAAGCGATCGCGTTCAGCGTCGATGTTTCGGACGAATCCGAGGTTGTGGACGCCTTTGCAGCCACCCTTGATGCCTTGGGGAAAGTTGATTCCGTCTTTGCGAATGCGGGACTCGGCGCCGGGTCGACACGCTTCCACGAGATGTCAACCGAGGAATGGCGATCGATCTTCGGTGTCAACATGGAGGGGGTGTTCTGGACGTTCCGCGAGGCGCTCAAGCACATGCAACCCCGCGGTGAGGGTTCTCTCGTCGTCACGTCATCGACGTCGGCAGATGTTGGCTTTCCGAGGGGAGAACACTATGCCGCGACGAAGGCCGGTGTCCGAGCCCTGATCCGGGGGATTGCCGTCGAGTACGGACGGTACGGCATTCGGGCAAACGCGATCGCCCCCGGATGGGTGGTGACGGGGATGACGGACGGCTTCATCGAGGGTGATCGGTTTGCAACCCAGACGCTCCCCAGGATCCCCATCGGGCGATTCGGTCAGCCGGACGACTTCGGCGGCATTGCGGTGTATCTCGCATCCGATGCGAGTACATGGCACACCGGCGACACGATCACCATCGACGGCGGCTATCTACAGTCCTAGTTGTTACACCCAGGCGACACGGTCGTCGATACCGTCGACGTCCGGATCCCATCACACCACGACGGAGAGGCGAGGAATGATCACCTTTGATGAACAAGTAGCGATCGTGACGGGTGCAGGGCATGGCCTTGGAAGATCCCATGCTCTCGCCCTTGCCGAGCGCGGCGCACGGGTTGTCGTCAATGATCTCGGGGGAGCCCGCGACGGGACCGGATCATCCACAACCGCCGCCGAGGCAGTCGTTGCGGAGATCCACGCAGCAGGCGGCGAGGCGATGGCGAACGCCGCCGACGTCACGGACGAAAGCGCCATCGAAGCGATGGTTGCCGAGGCGATGGATCGATGGGGGCGTGTCGACGTGCTCGTCAACAACGCAGGAGTGTTGAGGGACCGGAGTTTTGCAAACATGACGATCGGGGACTTCCGATTCGTCATCGATGTGCACCTGATGGGCACCGCAATCTGCACGAGGGCCGTGTGGGGCCACATGAAAGAAGGCAACTACGGCCGCATTGTTGTCACGTCGTCTTCGTCTGGCCTGTACGGCAACTTCGGTCAGGCCAATTACGGGGCAGCGAAGCTCGGTGTCGTGGGACTCATGAACACGCTCCGGGCTGAGGGTGACAAGTACGACATTCGAGTCAACGCTCTCGCACCGGTTGCTCATACACGCATGACCGACGAATTGCTCCCAGACGAGGCGAAGGGTCTGCTCAAGCCGGAGGAAGTGACGCCCGGCGTTCTCTTCCTCGTTTCCCGTGATGCGCCGCAGGGGATCATCCTCGCGGCCGGAGCCGGTGGATACGCGGCTTCGCGGATATACGAAACCCCGGGGATCTGGCTTGAGCCGAAGGATCGGACACCGGAAATGATCGCGAGTCGTCTTGAGGACATTCTCGATCCCACCGGCAAGGAGGAGCTCAAGAGCGGAAATGAGCAAACGATGAAGTTCCTGTCGAGGGCGATGGGTACTCCATGAGGGCGGTGCTGTGCACCGAGTACGGCCCACCTGAGCTTCTCGTCCTGAGGGACGATGTTCCCGAGCCGGTGGCCGGACCCGGGCAGGTTGTCATGGAGGTAGCCGTGGCGGCGATGAACTTTCCCGATCTCCTCACCATTCAGGGGAAGTATCAGATCAAACCTGAACCCCCGTTCTCACCTGGGTTTGAGGGTGCGGGAGTCGTTTCGTCCGTCGGTTCGGATGTGCACGATCTTGCGGTCGGCGATCGGATAGCTGCCGTCGGTGTTGTCGGGGCATTCGCGGACAAGTGGGTGGTGGACGCGCACCGATGTGTCGCGATGCCCGACACGATCCCGTTCGACACCGCCGCCGCCACGATCATCGCTTATGCCACCTCCTATCACGCCCTGACGGATCGGGCAGACCTCAAAGCCGGTGAAACGATGCTCGTGCTTGGCGCTGCCGGGGGCGTCGGATCATCGGCGATCGAAATCGGCTCAATGATGGGTGCCCGTGTGAT
>QQUL01000202.1 GCA_008501565.1 Armatimonadota bacterium | reverse complement strand
CGCGGCGTTGGCAGAACTGGAGCTCATCGAGGCACGCAACGCTGAACTGTCCGCCGATGTCGATGCGTTGCTCACTGATCAAGAAATCGAACGCGTCGCACGCGAGCAATACGGCTTCGTCCGTGAGGGAGAAATCGGTTACGTCGTGATCACCCCGGACGCCGAGGATCCAGTTGTGTCCGCCCCGGCACCGGTCGCCCCCGTCGTCGATGACCATCCCGGTTTCTTTGAGAGAATCTGGAGATTCCTTACCGGTGACGACGTTGTCAACCAGGTTGACCAATCCGTTGTCAACAACGGTTGAGCGATTCGCTGTCACCGATGGATGACCGCGCAGTCGTAGAAGTACAGATCGGCCGACCCCCGCGCTCTGACGTTGTCGTGGAAACCAGGTGTCATCTTGGTCTCCCCGTCGTCATCGACGTCCCACCGATTCTTGACGACGGCACTCCGTTCCCAACCTCGCACTGGCTCACCTGTCCACTCGCAATTGTTCGCATCAGCCGGCTGGAAGCTGCCGGGGGTGTTCGTGCGGCAGATGTACGGATCGCTACCGACCCCGATGTGGCCGAAGCCTTCGGCGTGGCAATGGCGCGCTACGAATCGGACCGACAGCGCCGGATACCCCCGGAGTGGGACGCTCCGGTACCAACGGGCGGGATCGCCGGTTCGAAGGGTGGGGTCAAATGCCTCCATGCCCAATACGCCGATACTGCGGCAGGGAACCTCAATCCGATCGGGGAAGAGGTAGCCGACCAGATCGAGCCCCTCGACTGTCTGATTCCGTGTGTCGTCTCGACCGATGAAGGAACGGCGTGGAACCCCGACTGGGACGAGCCAACCGAACCGTAGCTCGTGCCGTCCGACGTCGGGCCTTCTCACTGGGCGTCGGCGACGGCCTTGTCGACGAGGTGGGAGGGCATTTCCTGGTAGTGGTCGTGCTCGGCGCTGAACGTTCCCCAGCCATGCGTGAGCGATCGCAGGTCGATCGCGTAGCGGACGATCTCAGATGTGGGGATCATCGCTTTGATGATCTGGAATCCGTCGCTTGACGCTTCCGATCCCTGTACGGAGCCGCGCCTGGCAGCGATATCGCCCATCACATCACCCTGGTACTGCATCGGAACGCTGATGCTGACAATCGAGATTGGTTCGAGGAGTACGGGCGATCCGGCCTCGAACGCCTCGCGGAATCCGGCCCTGGCAGCGAGCTTGAAGCTCATTTCGTTCGAATCGACGGAGTGGGCCTTGCCGTCATCGACGGTGACCTCGACATCCACAACGGGATATCCATGTCTGCCCCCGCTCTGCATGGTTTCGACAACACCCTTCTCCACCGCCGGAATGTACTGGCGGGGAATGGACCCTCCCTTGACGGCGTCGACGAACATGAATCCCTCCCCGCGGGCCAGCGGTCTGAGGATCAAATGGCACACTCCGTATTGCCCGTGCCCACCTGACTGCTTCTTGTGCTTGCCTTCGGCATCTGCCTGCCGAGTGATGGTTTCACGGAATGGGACCCTCACCGGCTCCTGATCGACCTGCACCCCGAACTTGCGCTCCAGCTTCTCAAGAGCGATGTTGAGATGTGTTTCCCCCATGCCGTAGAGAAGCGTCTGTCGCGTCTCGTCGTTTCGCTCCAGTTTGAGTGAGGAATCCTCCTCCAGGATTCGGTGAAGTGCAGAGGCCAACTTGTCGTCATCGGACTGGGTGCGCGGTACGAGGGCCGTTGCGATCACCGGTGCGGGTCGATCAACCGGCGGAACCTTGACAGGTTTGTGCTTGGGGGCGAGCGTGTCTCCGGTTTGTGTGTCCTGGAGTTTCGCTGCAGCCACGATGTCACCAGCTGGTGCACTGGCGACGAGCTCGGTTTCCTTGCCGAACATGGTCGCGATCTTTGCGAGGCGCTCGTCCTGCCCTGAGCGTCCGTTGGTGAGGTGTGTTTCCGGTTTGAGTGTCCCGGAGAGGACCTTGAACACGGACACCTGACCCACGTATGGGTCAGCGAAGGTCTTGAACACGAATGCAAGTGGATCGCCGTCGGGATCCTTGGGTACTTCGACCTCCTGACCTCCCGCAATGACCTTGGCCGGTGGCCGGTCGAGAGGCGAAGGCCCGAGCTCAACGATGAAGTCAGCGAGACGATCGACGGCGATCGGGCCGGTTGCCGATCCACATACGACGGGAAAGACCTTCGCGGCAGCAACGCCGGCAGCCATGGTGCGCTCGAGTTCCGTGACCGAAGGGACCGTTCCTTCGAGATACTGTTCGAGCATGTCGTCGTCGGCCACCACGATGCCCTCAACGAGGTTGTCGTGGACTTCGCGTTCGCGCTCGGCGAGCTCTTCGGGCATGTCGACTGCCTCCGCTTTGCCCGAGTCGTAGATGTAGGCCTTGCTGCGGAACAGATCCGCAACGCCGTGGAACGCCTCTTCCTTGCCGATCGGTAGCTCGATCGGTGCGATTCCCGCGCCGAATCGGTCTCTGAGTTCAGCGAGGGTGCGATCGAAAGAGGCACGTTCCTTGTCGAGCTTGTTGATGAAGATCATCCGCGGTGTCTTGAGTTTCTCGGCGACCTTCCACGCGTATGCCGTCTGGACTTCGATCCCATCCACGGCGCTGACCACGAATACGGCAAGGTCAGTGACACGAAGTGCGGCGTGGACATCCCCGGCGAAGTCGGCATATCCCGGCGTGTCGATGAGGTTGATCTTGTGGTCACGCCATACAAACGGTGCTAGTGCAAGCGACAGCGACATGCCTCGATCGTGTTCTTCGGGGTCGTAGTCGGTGACCGTGTTGCCTGCCTCAACGGTTCCGAGGCGATTGATTCTCCCGGCGCGGTACAAGAGGGCTTCTGCGAGGGTTGTCTTTCCAGATCCGTTATGCCCTACGAGGGCGACGTTTCGAATCCGTTCGGGAGGAAAGACCTTCACCAGCAATCTCCTTGTTCGACTGCCTACAGCCTACGCATGAGGAAGGCGCCACGCCGAGTCGAGTCAGGTACCCTCCCGTGAGCCCGGGTGGCGAAATGGCAGACGCGGCGGACTTAAAATCCGCTGTCCCTTCGGGGTCGTGTGGGTTCAAATCCCACCCCGGGCACCAGGAAAGCCGCTGTGGCTGAAGTATCCCAAGCCGTTGCCAGTCTGCCCCGTTCATTGTTGCCACTGGGTTCCCGGCCTTTGCAGATCGGTTGGCATTGTGACCCATATCAGTATTCCCGGGGAAAGACGCAGGTTGGTGGAGGCGACAGTCTTACTACGGCGCTATTACCCACGACAACCGGAGCTCTATGTGGTTCGGGGGCCTCGCGAAGACACTGCCGAAGGATCAATCTGGCGGAAGCTGACTCCACCACCTATCGATTCGGTATCCGGACGGAATGCACCTCCGGTGAAGTGGCGACGAGCTGCTTTGCCTCACATCCGTTGGTCAGAACAGCATTCGAATCGGTACCACTCCAGACTGGCTCAACGACGATAGCCGATCGAGAAACAACGTCGAGCCACGCGTAGTTATGATGATCTGAGTCTCACGAAGGTTTGCAGATTGCCGCAATCACTCGGTGTGGAAGTCCCCCGCACCCCCTCCAGAGGCCCTAAACAATGAGCTGGTACATCGAATTCAGTGGTCCGAAATTCGGGTACATGGACTACGTATATTTCCTACGACAGCTGGACAGCGCCAGACTCTCAGGGGAGACACGGCTTGAGGTCGATTTCGGAAAGGTCACCTTCTTCTATCCCGACGGTATGGCTCCGTTCGTGGCCACGACACGGCACCTGGTCAACAATGGCTGGGGCGTGGGAGTGATACCGCCGAGGCAGAAGGACCTCATCGACTACTGGCAAACGGTGGGATGGCTTGCCGGAATTCGCGATGAGAAGGCCCCGTTGGGTACCGGATCAACGTACGTGCCGCTGACCCCGTATACCTCGGGTGAGGAGCTGAATTCATTCATCAGGTCAGCTCTTGACCTGATGTCGAAGTCTCAGGCCTTCTCTGATGGTGTTCTGCTCGCTTTCGAATGGGCTTTGAACGAGATCGCCGACAATGTACTCGTACATGCCGAGTCGTCTGAACCCGGCTGGCTCCAGATGACGAGCTACCCGAACAAGAACGAGGTCGAGTTCGTGGTTGTCGATACGGGTCGTGGCATTCGCTCGACGCTGAGTCCAGCATTCCCTGATATCGACTCCGATATCGGAGCTCTAATGAAGGCGATAGAAAAGGGCACAACAAGAAACCGAGAAATTGGTCAAGGCAACGGTCTGAGCGGTACGCTTCGGATCGCGAGGAGCGCAGGCGGTTGGGCGAATCTTCACTCAGGTAGGGGACTACTCAGATTGATGGAGGGCGAACCGCAAAGCGGCGAAGATGCCCCACATCAAGGCGTGGTGGTTACCTTGACCCTGCCGACGTCGCAACCGATCGATATCGCCGAGGCTCTCTGGGGTCACGTACCGGTTCCTGCCTTTGAAATGGAGTATCTGGGAGACCACGGAATCGAGTTCACACTTGGAGCCGAGGCGACGAACTTCGGAAACAGGTCGACAGGTGAGCGGCTTCGATTCAAGCTCAGGAACATAATGGCGCAGCACCCTGATGAGCCAGTCATTGTCGACTTTCAGGGTGTTGACTTGATGAGTGCATCTTTTGCGGACGAGTTCATTGCGAAACTCGTGAAGGAGCTCGGGTATGTAGCGTTCTTTGGGCGCTTCAGGTTTCGCCACTTGTCAGAGTTCTCGGCTCAGACGCTCGACACAGTAATCGGCCAACGCATGAGTGTGTAGACGAAACGGTACCCACGTTGTTGCCGTGGCTCCGATGTTGATGAGGTAGCGGTTGCAAATCCCGTACCTGCGTACCGAGGCTGAATTTGGGGCCCGAGCAACGGGCACGTCGGCTCGCAGCGCCTGAAGCTATCCCCTGAGCGCTCTCCGACGTCCGACGTCGGTCTCCTCAGCTCTCAAGGCCGAGGAGTTGGCGTTTTGTGGCTGTGAACTCGGACTCTGACAATTCGCCGTTGGCGTTGCGTTGAACCAGGTCCTCAAGCTCGGTCACGATCGCCGATGCTCGTGGAACCGTCTGGGTCGACGACTTCCCCGGAGGGTCAGGGATGGGACGGAGCGCAAAGTAGATCGCAATGCCGACATACGCGGTCACGATGATCACCGCGGTCCACACGATCTTCCGGCCGACGGAAAGATCTTTCCGACGAAACAGGTCCCACAGGACGGCAACCCAAAGTGCGATCAGGGGAATGGCGATGGCAATCCATAGCAACCCGTCGAACTCAAGATCGAAGCGACTCATCGTTGCTGCTGCGGTGGTCTACGAGTCGGGCTCGTCTCCGCCGGGCTTCAGCGCTGGCGGGGGTACCTTCTTCGGCGGATTATCCATCGGCGTCGGTGGTCGAGTTACGAAATACACGACCATACCGACGAACGGGAGAAGGATGATCAGGGCCACCCACATCACCTTTGCGGGGCCGTGCAGATCCTCACGTTTGAAGAGGTCCATGAGCGTGTATGCCCACAGCAGCACAAGCGGGATGACGACGGCCAACAAGATGATGAATGTCCACAATGTCATGGGTTCTCCGTGGTCGGTGACCATGCATCGTACTCGCGGAGCTCGCTGCGGGCCATATTGAGCGTAGCGCTTCATTTCTCCCGCTGGTCTGCCGATAACGACCCATGCGCAACGTCGTCAGCCACCAATGCTGATCGCGGCCATCGCCGCGATCTTTGCGTGCGCCGTTGTGTCCACCGCAACGGTCGTTGTCGTTCGTCACAAGCGTGCTCACAAGCGGACGGGCCTGTTGGCGCAGTACGACCCACTCACCGGTTTGATCAATCGGACCCTGTTCCAGGACCGCGTCGCGAGCGCATTGTCGCGTGCCAGAAGAGACGGGGGCCTGGTCACCCTGATGTTCCTCGACATTGACGGGTTCAAGGATGTCAATGATCGGTATGGCCATGGCGTGGGAGACGACCTGCTCCGCCAGATCGCGGGGCGCCTCACCGCCGTCTTGCGTGAGACCGACACGGTGGCTCGCCTCGGTGGCGACGAGTTCACGATCATCGTGGAGGGCGGAAAGCGCGTTGAACATGCGGGGCGCGTCGCTACCAAGGTCCTCAAGGCCGTAGCGGCTCCCTACAAGGTCGGATCCCACGAGCTTCTCGTGACGGTTTCGATTGGGATCTCGATGTATCCGGTGGATGGCGACAGCTACGAGGAGCTGATGAAGGGTGCCGATACAGCGATGTATCAAGCCAAGTCGGCTGGCAAGAACACCTACCAATACTTCACCCGGTCGCTACGAGATCGAACATCGGATCGCCTCTCACTTCTTGACGATCTTCGAGCTGCCATCGATTCAGGTGACCAGCTGAGGCTGGTGTATCAGCCGAAGGTTGATGTTGTTCGCGGGACGGTCACGGGCCTTGAGGCTCTTGTGAGGTGGCAGCACCCCGAGCGGGGCCTGTTGCGACCGGCGGTATTCGTACCCCTTGCCGAGGAATCCGACCTCATCGCGCCAATGAGCCAGTGGATTCTCGATGAGGCATGTCGAGACATGAAGCGTTGGCTTTCGCAGGGGATTCGCCCCATGCGGGTCGCGGTCAATGTTTCGGATCGGATGTTTCGGGATACGAACCTCGTCGAGTCGATCGCCGTTTCCCTTGCAGCAGCGGATCTCGATCCACGGCATCTTGAGGTTGAGGTAACAGAACGCACCATCACACAGGAAGCGGAGCGAGCGGGGAGGGCGATTGAGCGGTTGGCGGATATGGGAGTCAAGGTGTCGATTGATGACTTCGGGACTGGCGCGTCGAGCCTCAGGCACCTCCAGACGCTTCCCATTCGAACGCTGAAGATCGATACGTCTTTCGTACAGAAGATGCACGAGCGCAAGGAGTCTGAAGCGATTGCCGCTTCCATCATCGCGATCGCTCGGTGCCTCGACATCAGTGTCATTGCCGAGGGCGTTGAGTCCATGGAGGAGCTGACGCGTCTCAACGAGCTGGGATGCAACGACGTTCAGGGCTACCTGATCGCGCATCCGCTGCCACCGGGCGAGATCATCGATTTCGTCAATACCTACGACAAGACGCTGTCCTTCCCGCCGAATGTGGTTCCCGACACGGCGTAGCCAGAAGTCAGACGTCAGACGTCAGACATCGGACATGTCTTCTTGCAGGACATCCCGTTGTGCAACTGACGGTGGCCGTTTACATCGGAGCGGTGGTCTTCTTGCGTAGTTTCTCATATGGGGTGTCCCCGGC
>QQUL01000082.1 GCA_008501565.1 Armatimonadota bacterium | reverse complement strand
GCCCACTCACCGCCAGAGTCGTCCCACCCCTTCCTCGGATGTGGCGAGGCAAGTTCGTCGTCGAACGGAACATCCTGTCCCAGCGCCGATACTGGCCAGTTCTTCTTTCCGGCTTCTTTGAGCCAGTGTTCTATCTGCTGGCCATGGGAGTCGGACTTGGCGAGCTTGCGGGCGACGTTGAGTTCGCTGGAACGACGGTCGACTATGTGTCGTACATCGCACCGGCGATGCTCGCTGCATCGGCAATGAACGGCGCGGTGTTCGAATCGTTCAACATCTTCTTCCGACTCCGGTACGGCAAGATCTATGAAGGGATACTCGCAACCCCGGTTGAACCAAGCGAGGTGGCCTCCGGCGAGATCGGATGGACGTTGCTTCGAGGAGTGGTCTACTCGACCGCGTTCCTCGCTGTCATGCTCGTCATGGGATTGATCGAGTCACCGCTCGCCATCCTGGCATTCCCCGCGACGGTTCTCATTGGCCTCTGCTTTGGTGCCCTCGCCGCGGCCGGTGTCACGTGGATGCGAACGTGGCAAGACCTCGACATCATCAGCTTCGTCACCCTTCCCCTTTTCCTGTTCTCGGCAACGTTCTATCCGCTCAGTGTGTATCCACCGTTTCTCCAGGTTGTTGCATGGTTCTCGCCGCTGTATCACGGCGTCGTCCTCCTCCGGGGGCTCACGCTCGGTGCTCCGAGTTGGACGATGCTCGTCAACGTGGCGTACCTTGCCGCGATTGGTGTGATCGGTTCGTGGATCACCTCGCGACGAATCGAGCAAATGCTGCGCGTCTGACGCCTTCGGGTATGTCTCACTGGCGCACCCGCTCGGTTCTGTGGGCTCCAGTAGTGAAATACCGTGTACTGGAACCCTGGGTACGCGAATTTAGGGACCGGCCCTACCCCTCTGGGGGTGGGGTATACTGATGGTATGAAGACAGAGCACAAGACGTCGGCGCTCAACAGGCTCAAGACTGTTCGTGGACACCTCGACGGTGTGATCCGCATGGTCGAAGAAGAGCAGTATTGCCCCGACATCATGAAGCAGGTTTCGGCACTCCAAGGCTCCCTTGAAGGTGTCAACCGGATCCTGCTGCAGAACCATGTCGAGACCTGCGTTCTCGAGCATGTTGAAGCCGGGCGCTCTGCGCAGGTCGTCGACGAGCTGCTCGAAACGCTCCGGTATGCGCCGGGCCTCCCCCGAACGAAAGGAAAGCCATGACCGATATCACGCTGTCCGTCCCGGACATATCGTGTGACCACTGCAAGAACTCGATCGAAGGGGCACTTCAGCCCCTCGATGGCGTCGTATCTGCAGAGGTCTCAGTCGAGAACCGCAACGTCGCGGTGACATACGACGAGTCCAGTGTCGACGTCGCCACGATGGTGAAGGCGATCGACGAGCAGGGCTACGAAGTCGCAAACACATAACACCGCATGACTGACACGATCCGGTTTGATGTTGAAGGGATGACCTGCGCTTCGTGCGCGGTACGAATCGAACGCGTCCTCAGCAAGCAGGACGGGGTCGAGTCCGCCGTGGTGAACTTCGCCGGTCAAGAGGCGCGTGCGACGGTCGGCTCGGATGCGGACGTCAAGACCCTCCGGGATGCCGTCGCAAGGATCGGCTACGAGATATCCGAGATCGGACCCGATGACGATCGCCGGCCCGTGTCTGAGCGCTACTCCGACGAGGCGAAGAGACAGCTTCGCAATGTGATCGGGGCTGGCGCGCTCACAGCTCCTGTGATGTGGCTGGCAATGGTTGGCCCTGCGGAGTCCTGGAACCCGTGGGTTCAGTTCGTACTCACCACAGCGGTCGTGTTCATCTTCGGATGGCAGTTCCATGTCGCGACCTGGAAGCAGGTGACCTCACTCTCGCCTGCGATGGACACGCTGATCTCGGTCGGCACACTCGCGGCCTGGATCTACTCAACGATTGTTCTGTTCACGGAAGGTGGCGACGCTGTCACCACCGGTCAGGCTCATGTCTTCTTCGAGACAGCCGGCATGATCATCACGCTCATCCTCGTCGGTCGATTCTTCGAAGCGCGTGCGAAAGGTCAGGCGTCACAGGCCATCGCCAAGCTGGCAAGCCTGGGAGCCAAGCAGGCGCGCCTCGTGGTGGACGGCGTCGAACGACTCGTCGATCCACTTGAGTTGGCTCCGGGGAACACCATCGTCGTGCTCCCGGGAGACAAGATTCCGGCCGATGGAACCGTGATCGAGGGCCGCTCGGGTGTCGACGAATCCATGCTGACCGGTGAGAGCCGAGCCAACGCGAAGGAAGCGGGTTCCCATGTCTTTGCGGCCACGGTGAACCAGCAGGGAAGGCTCGTCGTCGAGGTCACCGGTGTTGGTCCCAACACGGCACTTGCTCAGATCACCCGCCTCGTCGAGGAGGCTCAGGCGACCAAGGCCCCCATCCAGCGACTGGCGGATCAGATTTCGGCCGTCTTTGTACCTGTGGTCATCGCCATTGCCGTCGTGACGGGCCTCGCATGGCTCATCGCGACCCAAGATGTTGCACGCTCACTCCAGAACTCCGTGGCCGTTCTGATCATCGCATGCCCCTGTGCGCTCGGTCTCGCCACCCCGACAGCGATCATGGTCGGATCGGGACGGGGCGCCGAAATGGGGATCCTTTTCAAGAATGCAGAGGTGTTCGAACGTGCGAAGGACACCGACATCGTGGCTTTCGACAAGACGGGAACGCTGACGCGGGGGGCCATGACCCTTGTCGACGTCGATACGGACGAGGATCAACGCCGATTCCTCACCCTTGTCGGGTCCCTTGAGGCCGGATCCGAGCATCCGATCGGGAAGGCGGTTGCCCTCGGTGCCGAGGAACGGAACGCTGTGCTGACGTCGGTTGAGGACTTCCAGGCGATACAGGGCAAGGGTGCCCACGGCATCGTGGACGGGGTTCATGTCATTGTCGGCACCCCGGCACTCATGGCAGACCAGAACATCGCGGTCGAACCGTGGTCATCGAGGTTCGACGCCATGGCCGCGGCCGGGAATACCACGTTTCTTGCCGCATGGGATGGTGAGGTGCGGGGCGTCCTGAGCGTTGCGGACACGGTGCGAGAAACATCGGCTGGTGCAATCGAGGACCTGCACGAGTTGGGCGTTGAAACGGCGATGCTGACGGGTGATTCGATTCGGGTCGCTTCCACTATCGGTGCGGAACTTGGCATCGATGAGGTTGTCGCCGATCTCATGCCGGGTGACAAGGTGTCGGCGATCACCAATATGCAAAACGCCGGACGGGTTGTTGCCTTTGTCGGGGACGGTATCAACGATTCCCCAGCGTTGGCCCGCGCCGATCTCGGGATGGCGATCGGCTCGGGTTCCGATATCGCCATCGAGGCCGGCGACGTCGTGCTGATGTCTGGTGATCCTGCTCTGTCAGTGACGGCGCTTCGACTCGCCCGATCAACCTTCACGACGATCAGGCAGAACCTCTTTTGGGCCTTCGCCTACAACACCGCAGCAATACCGCTCGCAGCACTCGGATTCCTCAACCCGATGATTGCTGCTGCGGCAATGGCGTTCTCGTCGGTGTCCGTCGTCCTCAACTCACTCCGACTGCGTCGCTTCCACTAGCCCAACGAGCCACCCCGGAGTCACCACACCCGTACCCAGGGCTCCATTGGACATATTTGTCCAATGGAGCCCTGGGTACGCGAATTAGTTGTCGTCGTCGAGGCCTTCGACGAAGTCCTTCGCCTTTTCGGCGCCCGAATCGATCTGGTCTGAGTACTTGCCACCAGTCTTGTCATCGGCGACGTCTGCGGCCTTGTCAATTCCGTCTTGCACCTTGTCGGCGTGATCCCCGGCCAAGTCCTTGCCCTTGGAGACCATTCCCTTGACGCTGTCCATGAAACCCATTGGCGATTCCTTTCGTTGGTTGCGCCAACGGTAATGGAAGCGGCAAACGCAGTCTCGGAAGCAGGTACGGTTTCTCCATGTCCAACCGACTCGCACACGCCACATCTCCTTATCTCAAGCAACACGCGGACAACCCTGTCGACTGGTACGAATGGGGACCGGAAGCGTTCTCAGATGCCACCCGACGCGACGTTCCCGTCCTTCTGTCGGTTGGATACTCGGCCTGCCACTGGTGCCATGTCATGGCGCACGAATCCTTTGAGGACGCCGAAACGGCTCAATACATGAACGAGCATTTCGTCAATGTGAAGGTTGACCGCGAGGAGCGTCCAGACATCGATCGGATCTACATGGATGCCGTCATGTCAATGACCGGTCAGGGCGGCTGGCCGATGACCGTGTTCCTGACGCCCGATCAGAGGCCGATCTTTGCCGGAACGTACTTCCCCAAGATCGCCATGACCCACCACCCAAGTTTCATGGATGTGATGGCAGCAGTGACGGATGCGTGGACCACCAACCGAGAAGGTGTCCACCAGCAGGCGCACACGATCACTCGCTCAATCTCCCAAGCCAGTCATCCCACAGCTCCGGTACCGACACAACACGACCTTGACGAAGCGGTCGGTGCCATCGGACGCACCTTCGACACCGTCAACGGTGGATTCGGCGGTGCCCCGAAGTTCCCGCAGGCCCCAACGCTTGAGTTCCTGATGCGGGTTGCTGCCATGCAGCCCGGAACGGACACGGGAAAGACAGCCCTCGGGATGCTGACAACAACGCTTGAGAAGATGGCACGGGGAGGTATTTACGACCACCTGCTCGGCGGGTTTGCCAGATACTCGGTAGATGCCGTTTGGCTTGTCCCACACTTTGAGAAGATGCTCTACGACAACGCACTGCTCGCTCGCATCTACCTCAGGACATGGCAGCTGACGGGGGATGAACGGTTCCGGTCCACCGCAGTGGAGGTGCTCGACTATCTCGACGGTACGCTCGCTGATCCCACCGGTGGAATCCACTCTGCCGAAGATGCCGACTCCGAGGGAGAGGAAGGCAAATTCGCCGTGTGGTCGTGGGCGGAGCTGACGTCGATCCTCGGCGAGGATCTTCCTGTCGCCGCAGCGATTTACGGCTTCACACCAGGCGGCAATTTCGAGGGGAACAACATCCCCACCCGCGAGAGTGATCTTGCAGAGGTTGCAGACCAACTTGGGCTCACACCGGAACAGCTCACGGGGGCACGGGACCGAATCGACAACGCCCTGATCGCCGTACGAAAGGCGCGAGTCCAGCCAGGCCGCGACGACAAGATCGTGTCTGCATGGAACGGCTTTGCGCTCCGCGCCTTCGCTGAGGCCGGTTCAATCCTTGATGAGGATCGCTACCGACAGCGAGCCGAGGCCATCGCATCGTTCCTCACGACCACCGCCAGTCCCGACGGTCATCTCGTGCGATCATGGCGCGACGGAACGGGTGTTGGTGCCTTCGCCGACGATCTCGCGGCAGTTGCCATCGGCCTGTACACGTTGTTCCAAACCAGCGGTGATGTCACATGGTTCACCCATGCCGAGGCGCTGGTCGCTCACCTCCGGGAGAGTTTCACGGATCCGACGGGTGGCTTCTACGCAACATCATCGAACTCCGAGGCCCTCATAGCGCGGCCAAAGAACATGCAGGACAATCCGACCCCGTCCGACAATGCGCTGGCACTCGAAGCTCTCCAGATCCACGCAGCCCTGACCGGCGACCTCACAGCCATTGGCGAGATGGAATCCACGATGGAAGCCGTCTCAATCGTCGCACGTCGGCACCCGTCGTTTTCCGGGCACAGCCTGGCGGTGTGGGCAACCCATCTCACCGGCATCAAGGAGGTTGCTCTCACTGGGGCCGGTTCCGTCACCGCTGAGATGGAACGCCTTGTGTGGAGTGCCTATCGACCGACCGTCATCGCTGTGGTCAACCGCGGTTCGGACTCGCCGGTGCCTCTATTCGCCGAGCGCGACGCCTCGGACACGGCAACCGCATACGTTTGCCACAGACTGGTATGCGGACTCCCGATCACCGACACAGCCGATCTCGGTGCGGCGCTACTCGACTGACCACGAAACAAAGTTGGGGGCAGTCAAAATCCTTCGATGGCTACCCTCTCGGGATGGACGTCATACGTCGGCAGCAGCAGCCCCCGGTTCGTCGACCGATCGCGATTGTCGCATTCGGAGGCTGGAACGACGCCTGCGATGTGGCCTCGACTGCCGCCAACTTCGTCATCGATGCTCACGACGCAACGTCAACTTTCGCCGAGATCGAACCTGACCCGTTCTACGACTTCCAGCAGCACCGCCCTGTCGTCGAGATCGACAATGGCGTGTCGCAATCGTTGACATGGCCATCGGTGAGTTTCACCGCAATCTCGCGTCTCAACGACGACCGCGATCTCATTGTGGTGACCGGACCAGAACCGAACTTCCGGTGGAAGACATTCGCCCGTTCACTGGTCGAGGTGCTTGACGACATGGGCGTTGAAGAGGTCATTCTTGTTGGCGCCTACGTCGGGGCAATCGGTCATCGCCAGCCGGTGTCACTCGCTGGCGTTGCAACTGACCCGGTCAGCGTCATCCAGAGCGGTCTTGAATCCTCGAACTACAAGGGTCCGACCGGCATCGTGGGTGTTGTCCAGGGTGCGTGCAAGGAAGCTGGTATCCGCTCGCTCTCCATGTGGGCTGCAACGCCGCCCTACCTGTCTGGCAACCCGTTTCCCAAGGCGGTTCTCGCGATCGTCGAGAAGATCTCCGACATCACCAACCTCCATATCGACACATCCGAGTTGATCACGATCGACGCCGAATACACGGAGAAGGTGGACGACGCCCTTGAAGAGGCCGGATCGGACATCAACGAGTATCTCGAGGAGATCGAGTCCTATGACGAACCCCTCCTCGGCTCACTGGCGTCTTCGTGGACTTCGGTTGATGCTCCGAGCGGTTCGCTTGACCCGGACGGGGGGGCCGATCTCGTGGACGAGATCGTCAAGTTCCTTGAAGGCGATTCCTAAGCCGCAATGAGCGAACTCGAACTTGTCAAGACCGTGCATCTCGTCGCCGCCGCCACCTGGACGGGAGGCCTCATCGTCCTGGGTTTCCTTGTCTCTGCGATCCGTTCGGCAACCGACGATCGATCCGTGCTTCAGGCAACGGCAAGACGATTCTCGGTCGTGTCGTGGATCGCGATGGCAACGGCACTCGCAACGGGCCTGCGGCTCTATTACATCGACAAGGCCCAACCCGAGGAGTTCCTTCTCAAGTGGAACCTCATCACGATCGTCATCATCATTGCGCTGGTCCATCAGTTCACCGCCAAGCGGACGCCTCCGGCCATTCGAGGCATCATGCAGGGGTTCATCCTGCTGCTATCAATCGGGATCTTCGCGGCAGCGGCAGCCCTTCCGTACTAGTGGCCTAGGTGTGACAACCGGGGACGTTGTCCCTGGGTGGATGGTGTGATTGGTTGAGCCCTCCGACGAGACTGTGGGTTATTGGACTCACGGCTCAGAAGGAGGGCTCGTAGTGAACGCTACAACACGTAGGCAA
>QQUL01000078.1 GCA_008501565.1 Armatimonadota bacterium | reverse complement strand
GTCAACACCGATCTCGGTCGAAAGGCTTTCCCAATAGGCATCATCGAATTCGTCGCCAGGAGTCATTGAGCGAGCTTACGTCAGGCGAGATGCCTCCCACGCGCTAGTCGTCGATCGAGATCTGGAGCTCACCGTCTTCGAACTGAGCCTTGAACTCGATCTCGTCGTCACCGTCGCCGTTCTGCTCGAACTTGACCTTCACTTCTTCGGGACCGGTCTCTTCGACCTCCACCTTCCATCCGGGGTTCGGCACGGCACCCGAGAACGTCACGGACTGGCCGCTGATTTGAATCCGTACCGTTCCACCATCGGTGCTGTACGTCTTGGTGGATGCTGTCTGCTGGGTCGTCGGAGGCGAAGGTGGAGGTGCCGGAGGGGCCGTCGATCCGACTGTCTCGGGAATCGATGAATCGACCGTTGACGGAGCCTGTGGCGTTGGTTCGGCGACGGTTGTGGAAACGGCGGTCGTCTCCGGCACTGTCTGGATCGTTGTCGACCCGGTGTCGACGGCGAGCGCAGCAGCCGTCGGCGACCCCAGAGCCGTTGGCTCTTGCGTGACCTCGGACCGGACACTGCTGACAGCGGCGCCAGCGATAACGACCGAAACAATGGTCGCACTGATCCATGCGATCGAAAGTCCGAGTCCTCGTCTCATACACACAGTTTCCCCCGACATCATCACTACTGAGCTAACGGCCGGTTAAGGCTGTGCCATGTATCGCATAACCAGGAGTCTGGACGCAATCTGGCTCGGTAACGTGGAGTCATGGCTGCGATCCTGATCATTGAGGACGAACAACGAATCCGTGAATCCCTTGCGAAACGTCTTGCCGAACGCGGGCACGACATTGAGACAGTCACCAATGCCATGGACGGAATACAGCGTGGCGTGTCGGGCGACTTTGATGTCGTGATCCTCGACCTTGGACTGCCCGATCTCGACGGCACCGAAGCGCTTCGGATGATTCGAGCCGTCAGCGACGTGCCCGTCGTTGTGGCAACCGCACGAGACGACGAGACAGACATCATCGCGGTTCTTGATGCCGGCGCCGACGACTACGTTGTCAAGCCGTACTCCGCCGATCACTTGGCGGCGAGGATCCGTGCCGTCATGCGACGCACGTCCGATGCGCCAGAGGACCATGTTGTTGTCGTGGGCGGTCTCCGGCTTGATAGGGACAGTCATGAGGTGACGCTGGACGGTGTCCCAATTGAATTGACCGCCCGAGCCTTCGACCTCCTTGCCTATCTGGCGTCGAATCCGAACAAGTTGGTGAGCAAGCGCGAACTGATGGCAGAGGTTTGGCATCAACCGTATGGGGGTGCGGACAAGACCGTCGATGTTCACGTGTCGTGGTTGCGCAAGGCGCTCGGTGAAACCGCCACCGAGCCGGTTTACCTTCATACGAAACGCGGTGTCGGTGTCCGACTTGTGGACCCGACACGGTGAGACGACGACTGATCCTTCTCTCGATTGCCGTCACCGGCATGGTCGTGCTTGCGTTCCTCGTCCCACTGTTCATCCTTGTCTCCGATCTTGCACGCGATAGTGCCATCTCGGCTGGCGAGCGCGACGCTGAAAGCCTGGCACGGGCCCTGTCGGTCCTGACCGTGAACGAGGATCTGTCGACGGCCCTCGACGTCATCGGCGAGGATCGCATCGTCGACGTGAACGGTTCCGTCATTCTGCCGAACGAGGACGTTGTCGGCGTACCGCTGTCGGAGGACAATGACGCGGAGGATCTGACCCTTGCCGAAGAAGGCAACTCATTCGTCGCTTCTGTCACCGGGGGTGCCGCCGTCTACGTACCGGTCGTCACGGCGGCAGGTACTGCTGTCGTACGGGTCCTTGTGACGGATGAAGAGATCCATGCCGGCGTTGCTCGCAGTTGGGTCGTTCTTGGCGCACTCGGGGTCGGGCTTGTGGCACTTGCGGCCTGGGTGGCAGACCGACTCGGGCGGTCGATGGTCATTCCGGTCAAGGAGCTGTCCGAAACTGCAGAGCGTCTCGGGGAGGGTGACCTGACCGCCCGCGTCAGCCCGGCAGGACCACCAGAGATCGAAGAAGTGGGTATCGAATTCAACCGCCTTGCGGGTCAGATCGGGCGACTGCTCCAAGAAGAACGAGAGACAGCCGCCGATCTGGCACATCGCCTCCGAACACCACTCACCGCGGCTCGTCTCACCGTGGATGGGCTCGAGGACTCGCCCGACAAGGACCGCCTCGCATCTGATCTCGACGAACTCCAGCGGACCACGGACTACATCATCCGCGAAGCAAGGCGCCCTGTGCGACAAGAGGAACACACCTCGTGCGATCTCGGCACGGTTGTTGCGGAACGCATCCGATTCTGGGAGCCGCTCGTAGCCGAACAAGAACGGGACATCTCGGTCTCCGTCACCGCTCAACCGACACCTGTGTCGGCGCCAGCCGTCGACGTTGAAACGGCGGTCGATGCCCTCATTGAGAACGCTATCTCACACACGGAGCCCGGCATTCCGTTTGGGATCACCGTTTCGCGCATCGGGTCTTCGGTACGGCTCGTGATCGAAGATGGTGGGCGAGGGCTACCCGAGGGATTCAAACTGGAACGCGGAACGTCCCACGGTGATTCGACCGGACTCGGTCTCGACATCGTCAGAAGAACCGTCGAGTCCGTCGAGGGCTCTCTCTCCATTGGGCGCTCTGAGCTGCTCGGCGGGGCCTCGATTCAACTCGACATACCTCTATCGACAGCCTCTGACTAGTCACAAGAACTCTTTCCCGTTCGTTTCCTGTCAATTAGCGCATCGTTATCCGGCATTGACGCATTCTGGTGACAGCCAATGAGTACCCATCGTCAACAAGGGAGATGCCATGGCAGCGAACCGAAACCAGAAGAGGATCACCGGATCGTTGATCGCCGGAGCCCTACTCGTTCCAATGACCGCTGTCGCGGCCGCGGCACTGGTCGGGTCCATCACCAACGCACAGGGAGCCGAGGCGTCATCCGCTGTGACGACCACGATCGCTGTCGAGCGGTCGGCAACCGCCACAACCACTGCACGAGTAACCGACGGAGACACCACTGCCACAGCATGCACATCCGGAGCCGAGGAACTCCTCGCTGCCGAACGTGACGGAACAATCGACCCGCTCCAGACCGCCGCCCTCGATGCACTCCGCCAGATCTGCGAGGAAGAAGGACTGGGAATTGCCGGTCCACCGATTCCCGAGCCCGTGGTCAGGGTCGTGACCGTGAACCAACCTGCACCGGCCGATGGCCAGAGTGGGGATCTCGTATGCACCGACGACGATGATGACGAAGACCACGGCGTCTACGACGAGTGCGACGACGATGACCATGACGACGATCACGACGACGATCACGATGATGATCATGACGACGATGACGACGACCACCACGACGATCACGACGACGACGAGGACGACGACTGATGCGATGGTTGAACACCGTCGGAGGACTTCTTGCAGCAGCGTCGGCAATCGTGGTGATACAGGTGATCAACACCGCCCCAGTCGACCCGGGAGCAAACACCCAACCACCACCGCGCGCTACGGCAGTCTTCACCCCGACGTCGGCCGAGCCCAATTCGGCAGGGTCGGGACCCGAACTCCCCGGGGTCTCGCCCGAGGTCGCTGCCGCCCTTGCAGGATCAGGCTATTCGGTGTTCGCTGAGCCAGCGGACGTTGCCGAACTCCTGACACCCGAGATCGTGCAGACGCTGGTGAGCCACGGGGCGATCCTGGTCGTGCCCGAACCAGACACCGTAAATGTGACCGAGGGGGTGAGTCGATAATGGCGAAACGTCTGACAGCAAGCCGTGTTTCTGGCATCGCCGCGTGGTCGGCAGCTGCCGTGGCGTGGGGGACTGCAGCGGTCGCCTTCGTCACGCCGGCACCATCAACGGGGGAGCCTGCGCAAGTGATGGAGCCCCCGTCGCCACCTGTGCCGATCCAGAGCTCCGTGGCGCGACCACACGCTTCGTTTCCCACCATGCCGGAGACCGGGCTTGTCATCGTTCGCTACACCCCCGTCGAACGTCCCGAAGCAGAAGTCATCGTTGAACGACGGGTCGTTGCAGCGACGGCACCGAGCACCCCCGCCCCGCGGGTGAAGAGTTCCGGATCGTGATCGTCGACATATTCCCCGCGATGGGAACCACGTTCGAGGCGCACACCGCTACCGGGGTGGAAGCGGTGGCGATCCGACACCGGGTGGCCCGTTTCGAGCAACGGTTCAGCCGCTTCCTCGCTACGAGCGAGCTGTCACAGATCAACAGTTCGGAAGGAAGCTGGCACGCAGTTTCCGAGCCGATGTCCCGTGTCCTTGATGCAGCGGCAATGGTGAAGGATCGAACAGGCGGACTCGTCGATATCGGTGTCGGTGCCGCTGTCGTGTCGTGGGGTTACACGGTGCCGTTCGATGATTTGCCGTCTTCTGTCGCGCTCGGGAGCCTCGTGTCAGCAACTGGCTGGCAGGCCTGTGACGGCACCGTTCGATTGGACGGCCGAACGAAGCTTGACCTCGGCGGGATCGCAAAGGGCTGGGCGTGCGACGAGATTGTCGAGTCGGGAATGGCACAGATGGTGTCCGCCGGGGGCGATCTTCGCTCGTCCGACCCTGATGTCATCGTCGAAGTCGTGGACCACTTCAACAATCCAATCGCTGACATCCATGTTGGTCGCGGTGCCCTGGCGACGAGTTCCACAATGAAACGTAGGTGGACGACCGATGTGGGGGGAGCGAACCATCTGATCGATCCTCGGACAATGCGACCGGTGAAATCGCCCATCACTCAGGCCACGGTCGTAGCCGAAACAGCCGTGGAGGCCGAAGCTGGCGCCAAGGCTGTCCTACTTCAAGGCGTTGACGGACTCGCGTGGGCCGATCGGCAACCCTGGATTCGCCAAGCCGTCGCCGTGTGGCACGACGGATCGGTCTACGCAACCAAGGATCGACAAGCGGCATGAACATCACATGGTTCGTTGTTCGAGGGTCTGGGATCGCTGCCTTCGTATTGCTGAGCGCATCGATGGTCTGGGGGTTGTGGATCTCAACGAAAACGTTCGGGAGAGCCGTCAATGCAAAGGGGCTCCAGTGGCTCCATGAATCCCTCGGCTTGGCGGCGGTCGCCGCGACGGTCGTTCACATGGTGGCGCTGTCGATGGATGAGTTCATCGGGTTCAGCTGGTGGGATATCACGATCCCGGGCGTTGCAACGTGGAAGCCGTTGGCGACGTCACTTGGTGCCGTCTCGTTCTGGTCAATACTCCTCGTTTCGGCCAGCTTCTATGCCAAGCGGTGGATCGGCCAAAGCGCATGGAGATCGATTCACTACCTGTCTTTCGGATCCTTCCTCGCCGCCGTCGCGCACGGTGTGATGGCGGGCACAGATTCGGGAACTCCATGGATGTCAGCCCTGTACGTGGGAGCGGGCGTGGCAGTCGTGTCTCTTACCGCCACACGTCTGGTGGCATCGGCACGCGCACCGAGCAACCAGCCTCGTCAGACGGTCCGGGCGATCAAACACGACAGAGGTCTGGATACACCAACTCCGGACACTGAGCTGGCACCAGCTGTGAGCGATGGCTGAACCGGGAACCGAGTTTGTGGCTCAGAGATCTTCCATTTCGAGCTGAACACTCGGGATCGCAGGCGTGCGTATGACTTCTTTGATCGTTGACTCAACCGAAGCATCCGATTCCAGCTTTCGCCGTGGCAAGAACACCGCAAGAGCCGCACCAAGAAGTGCCACGAATCCACCCACCAGGATTGCCCCCTGGAACCCACGAATCGTGCCCGTGTCGTAAATGCGTCGGATCTCGGCTTGCTGGTCCGGGGATAGATGGACCACGAATTCTTCAAGACCGTCGGCGTTTGCCTCCTCAAGTGGTTCAGCGATCAACGCAGCCAATTCAACTTTCGACTCGGGAGGAAGGACGTTGGACGCTTCAACCTGATTGTTGAACGACGCAAGTGAGATCGACAGGATCACCGTACCGATGACCGCAGTCCCCAGCGCCATACCGAGATTCTGAAAAGTCCCCTGAAGCCCCGAGGCCTCACTCGCCTCATCCTGGTCAACGGACGAGAGGATCAGGTTCGGTAGCTGTCCCACGATGAGGCCGATCCCGACACCGCCGATCAAGAGACCTAACAACATGTCGGTGCCTTCGATCGCACCGTCAAGCGACAAGGCAAGGATGTACCCGCCGATGAACATGACCACCAAGCCCACCTGCACCAGGTACTTGGGATAGATCCTGCGACCCAGGGGCGGAGTGAGGATCGAAGTCAGAAGGACTCCTATTGAGAGAGGCAACAAGGTGAGTCCTGTTTGGAAGGCGTCAAACCCGAGCACCGACTGGGTGAACAGCGGGATCAGGAAGAGAAGACCGGCCTGGGCGAACAGCTGCGTTGCGAGTATTGGAAGACCGATCGCGATACCGCGATGACGGAAGATCGATGGTCGGAAGAGCGCCGGTTCTCCTCGAATCTCCCGTCCCCGAATCCACCAGACGAACACACCGAGCACCAACAGGCCACCGACCATGAGGGTGAGGACGAGTGGGTCAGTCCATCCGCGTCCCGTGGTCTGGAGAACTCCGAGGACAAACATCCCCATCCCGGCGACCGACAGCACCACACCGACGGCATCGAGCCTTGGCTTCGGTACAACCTTCGGTGCGTCCACCAGCAAACCGGAGGACAACAACACGAGCAAGACAATGATCGCCTCACCCGCAAAGGCGTACCGCCAGCTGTACTCCGTTGTCACCCAACCACCAATGAGGGGCCCGAACGCGGCGCCCGCGGCCGCCACGCCGAAAAGCACACCGTACGCCGAGGCGCGCTTGGTCCCTTGATAATTCGCACGCACCAGGGTGTTGATGGCAGGAACAATGAGTGCCGAACCAAGACCCTCGAGAATCGACCAGCCGATCATGACAAAACCGATGTTCGGAGCGAAAGCCGTAATAGTCGTCCCGATGCCGTAGATGATGAGGCCAATCCGGAACGCTCGCTTGGAGCCCCAGATGTCACCGAGCTTTCCGCCCGTGAGCATGAAGGCCGCCATGGTCAGCGTGTAGAGCGTGATCGCCGCCTGAACCTCGCCGACCGCGGTACTGAGGTCTTCGACAAGCGCCGAGATCGACACGTTCATCAGTGTCGTGTCGATGACATACACGAACATCGCTGCACTCAGCACGGCGAGTACGGCGATGCTCTTGCCCTTGGCGGTGTCCTTCATCGGTGGCACGCTACTGGTATCTGACGACGGACGTCGGACGTCAGATGTCGGACTACGCATTACGGATTACGGTCGTCGGTGATCGGTCATCGGTGATCGGTCGCGTATCGTCACCGAAGGGAGTACCGTGCCAACCGGCGAACGAGGGATGCCATGTCGGAGAGAGATGCGGTCAACATGCCGGACGGCAAGGATCTGCTGCGCGGCATGGGCTGGGTGTCGCTTCCGTTCTCCTGCCTTGGGCTCACACGGCGAACAGGCGAGACCAAAGGCA
>QQUL01000029.1 GCA_008501565.1 Armatimonadota bacterium | reverse complement strand
GGCAACACCGAAGTAGTACGAAGGCAATCCTTCCGTCTGATCCGGATCGGGGAAGCGGGTTCCGGTAACGGCATACGCCTGATCGGTCAGGATGTAGGCCATCCGCGCACGGAGTCCAATCGGCAGGTCGGATGTATATCGCCCAAGATCGGCTGAGTACATGAGGTGTCGGGAGTTGATGACGATGGCGGTGAGCAAGGCGGTGATCGCGGCACCGCCGGTTCCCATCACCCCGACAATCGCAAGCTGACTCGCCCCGGCAAACACGATGAACGACGATGCCCATGCAGCAAGTTGATCGACATCCGCGGCCGCGGCAGTGACTCCGAATATCAGTCCGAACGGGACGATACCGATGATGACGGGTGACACATCTCGCAACCCATCCTTCCAAGTCGGCTGCGCCTTCGTTGTCACTTGGTCCTACCTGTTGCTCGAACGGACCACGCTACCGCAACGGTGCGAGCCTCACGTTCACGTCCAATGTCCGTCGCCCCTCGTCTGACGCCGACGGTTGCTCGATCTGCCGCAGCGGCTACCCGAAGTGGGTTTTGAACTTCTCCGCCAGACCCTCGACAGTCACCTTGCCGAAGATGCGTTCGAGGATCACCCCGTCACTTGAGATGATGTACGAAGCTGGGAGACCGAGGGGTCGATACTCGTCGTCAACGGTGCCCTCTTCATCGAATCCGATCGTGTACGACACCTGGACTTCGTCGAGAAATGCCTGGGCATCACTGGTTGTGTCCTGAACCGAAATGCCGACAAAAGCGATATCGGAGTTGATCTTTGATGCCTCGTCGATTGCTGGCATCTCCTCCCGGCATGGAAAACACCACGACGCCCACAGGTTTAAGAAGATCGGGCGACCATCGTCTGCGATGTGCTTATCAATGCTGAACGTGCCCCCGGCAGCGGTCGGCACGGCGAAGTCCGGAGCAAGCTCGAGATCCGAAGGCTCATCGACGGTGTCGGAAGAGCATGCAGAGACCACCACGATCAGGGCTGCGAAGAGCAGGAGCAGCGCGCTGCGCGGATGCGGTCGTGTTGTCATCGCTGCAACGGTAGGACGGCTCTCCGGCTAGATCTCTGGATTCCATGGCAACGGGGAGAGAGGTAGGTAATGAGTAGCGTTTTTACGTAGCGGTGTCCTCGCAGCCCTCTGATTGGTAGGAAGTTCATCAGAGTTCGCGAAAGACGAAACATCACACTTTCTTGCTCCCCGAATTCGTCCGCAGACACCCCCTAGTCTTGCAAGCTGAACACAGATACCGCAGACACCAACGGAAGAGGACACTGTGAGCCACGACCCCTTTTCAGCCAAAGCGACCATCGATACACCGCTCGGCGAGCGAACCGTCTATCGCCTCGATGCACTGAAGGACATGGGCGACATTGATGCCCTGCCGTACTCGATCAAGGTGCTACTCGAATCCGTCCTTCGCAACCACGACGGGCGCGTGGTTCGCGACGAGGACGTCACGTCCGTCGCCCAATATGACGCATCCAAGGTCGGGATGCAGGAGATCGCCTACAAGCCGGGACGGGTCGTCCTCCAGGATTTCACGGGTGTGCCGTCCGTCGTGGATCTCGCAGCAATGCGGTCCGCAATCGTCCGCATGACCGGAGACGAATCGGCGGCGGACAAGGTCAACCCGTTGGTTCCTGTGGACCTGGTGATAGACCATTCCGTCCAAGTCGATTCCTTCAACACACCCGATGCGCTCGGTATCAACTCGGACCTTGAGTTTGAACGCAACCGCGAACGCTACGAGTTCCTCAAGTGGGGGCAGTCCGCATTCGACAACTTTGCGGTCGTTCCTCCGGCCACCGGCATCGTCCATCAGGTCAACCTCGAGTACCTCGCCAAGGTCGTGTGGGACAGCGATGGGACGCTGTACCCGGACTCGCTCGTCGGGACGGACAGCCACACCACCATGATCAACGGTCTCGGTGTCGTGGGATGGGGAGTCGGGGGGATCGAAGCTGAGGCGGTCATGGTCGGCCAGCCGATCTACATGCTGCTGCCCGAGGTGGTCGGTTTCAAGCTGACGGGAGCCCTTCCTGACGGGACGACAGCGACCGACCTTGTCCTGGTTGTCACCGAGATGCTCCGTGCCCATGGTGTCGTTGGAAAGTTCGTGGAGTTCTACGGCCCCGGTCTTTCGGAGATGCCCGTCGCCAACCGTGCGACCATCGCAAACATGGCACCCGAATACGGCGCCACCATTGGGTTCTTTCCCGTTGATGACCGCACGCTGGACTACATGCGGCTGTCAGGACGGTCGGAGGAACTCATCGCGACCGTTGAGCAGTACTACAAGATGCAGGGCATGTGGCGTGAGGACTCTCGTCAGATCACGTACAGCTCGAGTCTTGAACTCGACATGTCGACGGTCGTCGCGTCACTTGCCGGTCCCAAGCGTCCGCAGGATCGAATCGAGCTGACGGAGATGAAACAGCAGTGGCACATCGACATCGATGGCCAGTTGCGTCCCGACGGCGGAGAATCACGTACCGCAACCGGAATCGAGGGCAACGGAGAGACCTTTGACCTTTCCGATGGAGATGTGGTCATCGCTGCCATCACCTCGTGCACCAACACGTCGAACCCAGAGGTCATGGTGGGAGCCGGAATCGTTGCCCGCAACGCTCGCCGGAGGGGCCTCCACCGCAAACCGTGGGTCAAGACATCGCTGGCACCCGGCTCGAAAGTCGTGACGGAATACCTCACGAAGTCGGGGTTGATGGAGGATCTCGAAGCGCTCGGCTTCTACACCGTCGGATACGGCTGCACGACCTGCATCGGCAACTCGGGCCCGCTTCCACCTGCCATCAGCAAGGCGATCCACGACAACGACATCGTCGCAACATCGGTCCTGTCAGGAAACCGGAACTTCGAGGGTCGCATCAGCCCCGATGTGCGAGCCAACTACCTGGCAAGCCCGCCACTGGTCGTGGCGTACGCCATCGCAGGAACGGTCGACATCGACCTGACGACGGAACCGATCGGAACCGATGATGACGGTGAAGATGTGTACCTGCGAGATATTTGGCCGTCACAGGAAGAGATCGTTACCACGATCCGTGACTCGCTTGAGACAGAGCAGTTCACCCGTGAATACGGTGCTGTCTTCAAGGGATCCGCGCAATGGCAGGCAATCACGGACACCGGCGGAGCCCTCTTTGATTGGCAGCCAGCGTCCACCTACATCCAGGAGCCTCCCTTCTTCAGGGACCTTGGCCCCGATCCGACACCGATTCTCCCCATCAACGGAGCCAGGGTCCTGCTCAAGCTCGGTGACTCGATCACGACCGATCACATCAGCCCGGCCGGCTCGATCGGCCCGGACACACCAGCTGGACAGTTCCTGAGTGACGCCGGGGTCGAACAACGAATGTTCAACTCCTACGGATCACGCCGTGGCAACGACCGTGTCATGACGCGGGGCACATTTGCAAACATCAGGGTTCGCAACCAGCTCGCACCCGGAACCGAGGGCGGATGGACCACCGATTTCACCGATGGCGAGGTTCGTTCGGTGTACGATGCCAGCCTCAACTATGCCGAGGCCCAGATCCCGCTTGTCGTGCTTGCGGGAGTCGACTACGGCATGGGGTCGTCGCGCGACTGGGCTGCAAAAGGCACGTTCCTGCTCGGTGTGAAGGCAGTGATTGCCGAGAGCTATGAGCGGATTCACCGATCCAACCTTGTGATGATGGGTGTGTTGCCGTTGACCTTCGTCAAGGGCCAGAACGCCGATTCCCTCGGTCTGGACGGTACGGAAACGTTCGACATCGCCGTGGATGATTCGCTCGTGCCTCGTCAGGAGATCGCGGTACGTGCGACCAAGCCGGATGGAACGGTCGTTGAGTTCATCGCAATCGCACGGTGTGACACCCCGATCGAGGTGGACTATCTCCGACACGGCGGCATCCTTCACATGGTCCTCCGCCAAATGGCTCAGTAGCGACTGATTAGGGTTCCGGTATGCAGTCTGATGCCCGGTCGGTCGAGGAATACCTTGCGCAGCTCTCCGACGATCGACGCGAGGCGATCGAGACGGTTCGTGATGTGATCGTCGCCAATCTCCCTGAGGGATACGTCGAGACCATGAATTGGGGGATGATCTCGTACGAGATCCCCTTGTCGTCGTACCCCGACACATACAACGGGAAGCCACTGATGTATGCAGCGCTCGCAAGCCAGAAGAACCACATGGCTGTGTACCTCAGCGGCGTGTACTCAGACGACGGCACACGTGACGCTTTCCTCGACACCTATCGAGCGACCGGGAAGAAGCTCGACATGGGAAAGTCGTGTGTCCGCTTCAAGAAGCTGGACGATCTTCCTGTCGACCTCATCGGTGACACCATCGCGTCGTTGTCACCTGACGATTTCATCGAGGTCTACGAGATGGCCAAAGGCATCCGCTAGTCAGACGTCTGATGAGGATCCGTTCTGTGGGCTCCAGACCCCCACATAGGGGGTCCGTATACCCTGGGTACGCGGGTTCGGGGTCAATCATCTTGGGGGAGCCAGGTTTCGAGTGGGACGCCCAAGCCGTCGGCGATGCGATTGACGTAGGCGTAGTACGAGGTCACCTCGCAGATGTCGAGGATGTCACGATCCGAGAAGCCGGCCGACCGGAGGACCTCTACGTCTTCGATGGTCATGTCCTGGGGACGGAGCGTCAGTTTCTCGCAATAGCCGAGCATCGCCTTGCGGCGGTCGTCAATCCCTGAATTGCGCCAGTCAGCTTCTATGGCTGCGAGAAGATCGTCGTCCTTGAGAAGCCGCCGCAGACCGCGGCGGTGGTGAGTCACTCAGTAGTGACAGTCGTTGGCGCTGGACACGACGAGCGCAATCATCTCGCGGTCAACCTTGCGCAGACTCTTCGTTCCTGCCATGGCTGATGCATACAGCCCCTGGTGTGCTGCCATCGCCTGCGGATTCAAGGCATGGATCTGCATGATGTTGTCGACGCGGTTGTGCTCACGATCAACAACCGATGCGTAGAGCTCTGCGAGGGCGCCTTCCCATTCGTCTTCGCGCGGTGTGTCGATCCACGCCATCAGCAAGGGTTATTCATGAGACCGATGGGCGATCGAGCTCGACCACGACGGGCCGTGCGGCCGCGCTTTCGAGGAGTCCCCGTACGATTCCTTCGTCGAGACTCTGGAGGACGGATGGCTCGTCCGCATCCGGATCGGAGAGTGGGCAGAAGCGGGCGACGATGCGGTTCTCGGATGCCACCGTCGATGCACCGAGTCCTTGCCCCATCATTGATGTCGCAACCGCCATTGCGGCCACCTCGTAGCCCTCATCGTCGGGTACCCCGATCTCTGCGCCGAGTCGAAGCCCGTAGTCGTGGCCGACCGAGGCGGCGATTTCGCCAGCAGAGCCATCATCGAGACGATCGATGACCGCAACCAGCAGTTCGGCGAGAGCATCGTATTTGCTCGATGAGTACTGCACCGACACGGATTTGTCGGTTGCCTCGTAGTGTTTGGCGGGTCGACCAGCCGTTGCCTTGGATTGCTGACGATCCGAGACACGGATGAATCCATCAGTCACCAAGCGGTCTAAGTGGTGGCGAGCGACGTTGGGATGGATCTGGAAATTCGCAGCGATCTGGCTTGCCGTCACGGCAGCGTGGGATTCGCGAATCATCACGTAGATCCCTCGTCTCGTCGCATCACCGAGCGCCCCTGTCAGGGTTTCGATTTGTTCATCGAAGCTTGTGTCAGCCATGGCGTCCTCCGCTGCCTCATTGTACGACCGAACCTGCGGTCGCGCCGACAGGGACGTCCGAACCAGTGATGCAGTGGTCACCACTACCCTCGTTTGTACGCACTTCAGGAGACTTCACGTGACAGATCCAGTAGCAGTTCGAGCCGCCGTGGAAGCGGTGATCGATCCCGAGTTGCGGGCGGCGATCGGCTCCCTCGGCATGGTTGACAGCGTCGAGGAGATCGATGCCGGGGAAAACGCAGGCGCGGTCGTCATTCGACTTGCTCTGCCACTCGGTGGCCACCCAATGGAGACGGAACTCCTCAGCCGGATTCGGGACGCAGCGGAGAGCGCTGGCGTATCGAACAGCTCGGTGGAGATGCGTGCCATGACCGAAGACGAACGGGAAGCCCTTGGCGCGAGAATGCGCGGACAGGCTGCGGGGGAGCGAGAGGTCACCCTTGCCAAGCCGGGATCTCGAACGCGGGTCATCGGTATTGCCTCAGGCAAGGGAGGGGTCGGGAAATCGTCCGTGACGGTGAACCTGGCTCTTGCTCTTACCGACAAGGGCTACAGCGTCGGGATCATGGATGCCGACGTGTGGGGGTTCTCGATACCGAAGATGATGGGAATCGATCGTGCCCCTTCGGTTCTCCAGGAGATGCTGATTCCGCCGGTCGCCCACGGTGTTGCAGCGATCTCCATGGACTTCTTCGTGGACCCCGAACAGGCGGTCGTCTGGCGTGGACCGATGCTGCACAAGGCTCTCGAACAATTCCTTGTCGATGTCTATTGGGGAGACATCGACTTCCTGCTCATCGACATGCCTCCGGGAACCGGTGATGTTTCGATCTCGATCTCGCAGTATCTGCCGCGCTCGGAAATCATCGTCGTGACCACACCACAACCGGCCGCACAACGTGTTGCGGTCAAGGCTGGCCTCATGGCGGCCAAGGTCAACCAAGAAGTCGTCGGTGTTGTCGAGAACATGTCGTGGTTCACGGCAGACGATGGCAAGAGATATGACCTGTTTGGTTCCGGTGGCGGTGAGCAGCTGGCTTCGGATCTTGATGTCCCGTTGCTCGGACAGATCCCGCTCGTTCCGGAGCTTCGCGAGGGTGGAGACATCGGCCAGCCCATCGTGATCGCTGATCCCGACAGTGAGGCGACCAAGGCGTTCGCGGCGATCGCCGATGAGCTTGTCGCCCGCAAACCACGCCTGCGTAGCCATCCAGACCTGGTGATTTCCTAGTGGCGGGTCACGAGTGATGAACCGCTTGGGATCGTCCACGATGAAGCAGTCTGACCGGAGGAGAAGACATGAGTGATACCACAACCGTGCGCATCGGTTTGGCCTCGGCACGAGAACTTGAGATAGCCGTCGACGATGCTGACGCGATCGCTGCAACCTTTGAGAAGGCCGTGAAGGGCAAAGACACGGTCATGTGGGTGACGGACACACGTGGGCACCGGTTCGGGATAAACGTCAACTCCATCGCCTTCGTGGAGATCGACCAGCCAGAGGATCGGGGAGTCGGCTTCTGATCCGATGACCGATGACCGATGTCCGATGACCGATGACCGATGACCGACGGGGAGTTTTGGATTCCGAAAGGGAGCGGAGCGACCGTTCTGACTTCTGTGAAGGAGCGGAGCGACCGGTCTGAATTCAGCCTATGACGCTTGACGTCTCCGGCGGCGCTCAGCCAGCCAACGCTTGCGGTAGCGGCGCCGATCATCTTCGGGGAGTCCGCCCCAAACTCCCGCTTCCTGGTTGGTTTCAAGGGCGTAGAGAAGGCATTCCTCAAGAACGGTGCACGTCGAACAGATGGCGGTCGCCTTGTCGATCATGTCGACGGCGGGCCCGGTTGTCCCCACCGGGAAGAAGATGTCAGGGTCGGACGCTCGGCAAGCGGATAGTTCCCGCCAGTCGGTCACGGTCAGCACGGTCGTCTCTCCTACGAATATCGCTTGCGCCTACGGA
>QQUL01000337.1 GCA_008501565.1 Armatimonadota bacterium | reverse complement strand
GAACGGGACTTCGGCTTTTGACCCATCCGGTGCGATCACGACCAGGCGGTCTTGTGCCGCCGCAGATACCTAAAGAACTCCATGTGGCCGCCCTGATACGAGGTGATCGCAACAGCGCGGGCGTCCTCCTCCATGGCCGCCTTTGCGATCGACGCGGCGGAACGGTCGTGTCCGAGATGAATGACCTCTGCCCCTTTGGACTGGAGGATCCGACGCATGATGTTGATCGAAGCGTCGTGCCCATCGAACAATGAGGTAGCCGTCACAATGCGAGCAGTTTGGGATTCGACCATTGCCTCATGATAGGAGAGCACCCCTGGCTCGGGTCTGAGAGCTCGGCGGCTGCAGGCAAACTAGGGATAACTGCCAAGCCGGGAACAAGATCGTACGTTCACGCGAAGTACCGATTGAAACCGCGTATGACCAGGCCGCAAGAAGGGAGTGCCATGGCACATATTCGGAGAAGAAACCACCGAATAGGAGTCGCGGCGTTAGCGCCAGCGCTGCTAATGGCTGTTCCGAGCCCTGCAGTCGCCAACAAGACATGTAGTGATTGCTATCACCACCACTACCACGGCTCACTCCATTTCTATAACCTGCACGAGGTCTATGACATCAACCCGTCGGGAACGGGTGAATGGACCTACTGGTGGGATTCGTATTGGGAATACTACCAATGGGACTACTACCACAGCTTCTATGGATCGCTGTACTGCGCGTGACCTGATCTGCGGCAGAACTCATGGTTCCGATCAATACGAAGGGGCAGGCTTTGCTTGCCGTTGCCCTCATGGTTTCGGGTCTCCTCGCGGCGTGCAGTGGTCAATCCACTAAGGCCAACGGGTCATCGGCTGACGGGTCAGTGTACGAGCGGCTCATCACACTCGATGGCTTTGATCGGCGACAGATGTTCATGGCGGAGCAAGAGGCGGCTGCTGTGTGCATGACTCGCCAGGGTTTCGACTACATCGCGTACTATCCGGCAGGGTCTGATGACAGCGAACTGCCGATTGAGACGTTGGCCGAACTTCCACCAGCGGGATACGCCGAAGAGCACGGCTTCGGGCTTGCCGATCAGTTGGAGAATCAGAAGCGAGCGGTAGATGATGATCCGAACATTCCTGTCGTCGAGGCCCTCAACCCTTCCGATCAAGCCGCGTATCGAGATGCACTCTATGGTCACGCCGAGGGAGGCGCTCCACCACAGGGAGGTTGTCTGCAGCCCCCGAACGAGCAGTACCTCAATGTGACGATCCAGAGCAGAGATCTGCGAATCGAAGCTCGGGAACGGCTGCTGGCCGACCCGGAATATGTCGAACTCGAAGGCGATTGGTCGCGTTGCATGGCAACTCATGGCTACGACCTCCAGAACCGACACACCAGCATTCTCGAGTATTTCGCGCCGCAGATGGAGGCGTTGTTCGCCGAGTGGGACGTCGCCGGAGTTGTGGCCCTTCGACATGCAGAGATTGAAGTCGCCCTCGTTGATGTCGAGTGTCTTGACGCCATCGATGCCAAACTCAGAGACCTCGCCGCCCGGCACGAACAACGTCTCCTTGACGAGGCATTCGACGTTCTGGACATCATGGGGCAGCTGCAGCTTCAATACGATGCATCTGAATAGGGCGTCGGCAGCGCCCTGTGCTGAGCGTCGATGAAACAGGACTGCGCCACGATGGGAACGGAACCTCGTGGGTCAACGTCCGGACTCGAACAGACCGTCTGGTAGCTCAACGATGATCTGGTCGTTGGCAATGTCGACGACTGGCACAAGTGCCTCGACGAACGGGACTTCGGCTTTTGACCCATCCGGTGCGATCACGACCAGGCGGTCTTGTGCCGCGGCGATGATGACTTCGTGCACCGTGCCGATCTTGCCACCGTCGACACCCATGACCTGACACCCGACGAGGTCCTCGGGCCACCATTCATCGTCCGACAGCTTGCGGCGTTCCGTCGATGGCACAGTCAGCTGCGTTCCCTTGAGTGCCTCGGCAGCGTTGCGGTCCGCTATCTCAACGAACGAAACCCGAAAGTCGTCCTTGACCGATCCGACCGATGACACGATCAGCATCCTCGGTTCGTCCTCGTCGGTCAGGAATGCTGCGTCTTTCACAAGTCGGGTCTTTGCGTCGTCAACGAGCCCGCGAACGACAACATCCCCACGGATGCCGTGCGCCTTGCGCACATACCCGATGGGGATGCGATCAGATTCTGGCTGGCCGTCGGCCATGTCAGTCGAGGAAGTCGACCTCAACCGAGAGGCCCTCTTCATCTCCTGCTGCGTTTCCGACATTGCGGATCGCACGGGCAACACGCCCACGCTTTCCAATGACTCGACCCATGTCACTCTTTGCCGTACGCACCTCGGCAACAACGGCATCGCTGCCGTCTGCAACGATCTCGACCTCAATCTCGTCCTTGTTGTCGACGATCTCCCCGACGACGTAGGTCACGACCTTCTCGACAATTTCGCCCTGACTCATACTTCACTCGATTCGTCATCAACAGACACGTCTTCTACTGCAGCCTCTGCAACTGGTACGTCTTCAACCGAGGCCTCTTCAGCGGCTACTTCCTCAGTGACTACGTCCTCGACGACCGCAGCAGTAGCAGTTTCGCCAGAAACTGCATCGCCATCGGAAGATGGCGCCGCGTCGACAGTATGGATGTCGCCCTTGGCGACCCTGAACTGTGTCCACGCACCGGAGATCTCAAGGAGTTTTTGCGCTCGCTCAGTCGGCTGTGCACCGGTATTGAGCCAATAGAGCGCCCGTTCGTTGTCGATCGTGACAAGCGACGGCTCCTGGCGAGGGTCGTAGATGCCGAGCTGCTCGATGTACTTGCCGTCACGTGGCTTGCGCGAATCCATCACGACGACGCGGTACGTCGGCTGCTTCTTCTTGCCAAGCCGCGTCAGGCGGATCTTGGTTGCCATCTCTGGTCACCTCTTCTTCGTTGTGCGGGCCATGCCCGGCATGTTGAGTCCAGGAATGGGACTCTTTCCGCCAGCCATCGCCTTCATCATCTTCTGTGCTTGCGAGAACTGTTTGAGGACGCCGTTGACATCCTGCGGCCTGGTTCCCGATCCCGCCGCGATACGGCGCTTGCGGCTGCCGGTGATCGTCTTCGGATTCCGTCGTTCCCCAGGGGTCATGGACCGAATGATCGCCTCCACGCGGGCGAGATGACTCTCATCCACCTGGACATCGCGCAGGGCCGAACCTGCGCCCGGGAGCATACCAACGAGCTGTTGCAACGGCCCCATCTTCTTGATCTGCTGGAACTGCTCCAGGAAGTCTTCGAGGTCGAACGAGGCATCGAGCATCTTCTTTGCTGCCCGATCAGCCTCGTCCCGATCGTAGGTTTCTTCAGCCTTCTCGATCAGCGACATCACATCGCCCATGCCGAGAATCCGCGACGCCATCCGGTCGGGGTAGAACACATCGAGGCCGTCCACCGATTCGCCTGTTCCGACGAACTTGATCGGAACACCAGTGACCTCGCGGGCAGAGATTGCCGCGCCCCCGCGAGCATCGCCGTCGATCTTTGTCAGGATGAGACCGGTGATGTCGGTGTAGTCCCCAAAACCCTTCGCGACGTTGACCGCTTCCTGACCCGTCATCGCATCAACAACCAACAGCGTCTCGTCGGGGTTCGCGACCTTCTTGATGGCTTCCAGCTCTTTCATGAGGTCGTTGTCGATCTGGAGACGACCAGCCGTGTCGACAATCACAACATTCGCAGAGGCCAGGCGTGCCTCCTTCATCGCAGCCTTCACCAATTTCTGCGGTGCTTTGCTACCGCGATCGGCATAGACCGGTACACCGATGCCTTTGCCGAGCTGTTCGAGCTGATCGATTGCCGCCGGGCGCTGGAGGTCAGCGGCGACCAACATCGGGCGCTTTCCCTTGCTCTTGACATGCTTGGCGAGCTTCGCTGCGGTCGTCGTCTTTCCGGATCCCTGGAGGCCGACCATCAGAATGACGAGCGGTGGGACTTCGGCCCGTGCGATGGGAACTGCCTCGTCGCCGAGGGTGACGATGAGTTCCTCGTGCACGATCTTGATGACCTGCTGCCCGGGCGTCAGGCTCTTCGTGACCTCAGTGCCAACCGCCCGTTCCTTGACCCGTGCGATGAACGTCTTGACGACATTGAGGTTGACGTCCGCCTCAAGCAAAGCGATCCGGACCTCTCGGAGTGCCGCGTTGACGTCGTCCTCTGACAGGCGCCCCTTTGATCGAAGCCTTCCGAAGACGTCACCAAGCCGTGCACTGAGTGAATCAAACATCATGACAAGTGTATGGCGACGTCATCGGTCAACGACGATGTGGAAACTCTACGATCCCATATCGGACCCGACACCCGCGGACAACGCCATATCGTCTCGTTTTGGAAGCGTCTCACCGACGAAGAAGACAAACGAGATCAATGCGACCGCCGAAATGACGGGTACAGTACGATCAAGCGCTTCCGTGTGAACCAGCTGAAGGAATGGTGCCGCGGTCAGCGTGGCGACCGCATACGTCACGGCGACCAGCATCCGTCGACGGTCGTCAGATCGGGTCATGAACACCAGCGCAAACGCCGGAACCATCGCAAGCGCGTCGTACAACAGCGAATGCGGCCCCATCGCCACGACTACACCGATTGCGACGAGGAACAGCGTGCCCGTATCGACTGCTCGCCGGGACGTGAGCGACCACACCCAAACCGTTGCCACAGCGAGCGGAACGAACCTCAACAGCAGGGGCATGGGCGACCCAACGAGCGCATCGATCGCGGCCACAACGGACACACCGGGCACCGGGTCCACAAGAGAGATCGTCGGGTGAAGAACCCAGTCCAACCATGCGACGGTCGACCCGGGTGTGAACAGCTCGGCAATCCCGAAGAGTCCGGCAGTAATCAGAAACCCAAATGCCAGAGCCTTCTTGCGGTCTACCACCCGGCAAAGGACCAAGGCAAGAATGAGCCCGAATGCCAGATGTGGCTTGAACGAAAGAAGCGCAACGGAGATCCCTGCAAGAACCCAGTTTGACCTCAGAGCTCCGACCACGCCAACAGCGACCAACGCGCCAACCAGCAGCGCGGACTGCCCAAATCGAGCGTTCAAGTAGCCGAAGAGTGTGGCTGCACCGATGGTGCCGACGGCGAAGCCGATCCATTTTCCTGCCCAGATGTGACCCACGAGGAATGCCGTGCCTGTCGAAGCCATCCAGACCGCATATCCGATTCCGTACGACAGTACCCCAAACGGCACCATCGCCAACGCAAACCAGGGTGGATAGCTGAATGCAGAAGCGTACGGCGCGGCGTAGCTCGCCGGATCGTAAAGCGCCTCCGCACGGTGGTTCCACATCAGCTGTCCGGCGGTCTCAAACGCTCGATAGTCCGTGCCAATTCGTCCGTGGACGGCCTCACCGTTCGCGACCCAGTACACATAGAGAACCCACATCAGAGCGGTCAGAGGAACGATGACGACGGCGACGATCGCGATCGGTACGCCCAATCCCTCGGGAATACTCCGATAAAGCCGAGTGAAAGTGTCGGTCGATGGAGCGTCGCCCGATTCAGTAGCCATAGATGCAAATTAACCGTCGGAGACGAGGTCCGCGGTATCTGCAACGTCGAGACGCTCCGCACACCAGTAATCAGGTATCGTCAACGCATGAATCTCACTGTCATTGACCACCCGCTCACCCGCCACTACCTGACCGTCCTGCGAGACAAGAACACTCCTCCCCCACTTTTCAGGGAGGCTGCCAAGGGTCTGACGTACACCCTTGTCCTTGAAGCTACCAAGCGAATACCGCTTGAGGAGTTCGAGGTGGAGACACCGATGGAGACCACGACCGGATACCGCGTCTCGAAGGTCGTTGCCGTGCCGGTTCTACGCGCGGGGCTTGGAATGCTCAACGCCGTGCTCGAGACCATCCCCAACGTCAAGGTTGGGTTTGCCGGTGTCGCCCGCGACGAGGCAACCGCGCTCCCGCAGGAGTACTACTCCAAACTCCCCGACCTCTCAGACGCAACCGTGCTCATCTGCGAGCCGATGCTCGCGACGGGTGGATCGTTGTCATGGGCCGTGGACAAGGTGAAATCCTCCGGCGCCACGAACGTCACCGCCCTGTGTGTGGTCACCGCTCCCCCCGGGGTCAAGAAGATGTATGAGGACCATCCAGACGTCCACATCGTCACTGCGTCGCACGACCGTGAGCTGAACGAGAACTACTACATCGTCCCCGGTCTCGGTGACATGGGCGACCGCCTCTTCGGGACGCTGTGACCGACGACGGCGGTACCTTCACAGAGGCCGTGATCACGGTCATTGAAGCCATTCCGGCTGGTGAGATCAGCACGTACGGTGAGGTGGCTGCAGAGGCAGGGTTCCCCGGAGCCGCCAGAGCCGTCGGGCATCTTCTTCGGACGACACACGGGCTACCGTGGTGGCGAGTGATTTCCACCAATGGAAGGCTCGTACCGGGCCTCGAACGTGAGCACGCCCAGCGGCTGCGGGCCGAGGGCATCACCGTGACGCAAGGCAAAGTGAGAATGGGCCAGCCAACGTGACTTTCTCGATGAGCGAACAGATCAGAGCAAAACGTGATGGTGAAACACTGACGCCCGAAGCCCTTCAGTGGATCATCGCCGAGTACACCGCCGAACGGATCCCGGACTACCAGATGTCGTCATTCCTCATGGCCGTGATATTTCAAGGCATGAACCAGGATGAACTCGGTCCGTGGACCGAGGCGATGCTTCACTCAGGTGACGTGCTGGATCTCGCAGCCGTCTCCAAGAAGAAGATCGACAAGCATTCCACCGGTGGGGTCGGAGACAAGATCTCGATTCCCCTCGCACCGATCGTGGCAGCCTGCGGTGTCGCTGTTCCCATGATGTCTGGCCGGGGTCTTGGCCACACCGGCGGGACACTCGACAAACTCGAATCAATCCCGGGTTTCACAACCCAGATATCCCCCGACGCATTCGACGACCAACTCACCGACATTGGTGTCGTGATGGTTGGCCAGACGGATCGCCTCGTACCCGCCGATCGCCGAATCTATGCCCTGAGGGACGCAACCGGTACGGTGCCATCGGTACCGCTGATCGCCTCTTCGATCATGTCCAAGAAACTTGCCGAAGATCTCGACGGGTTGCTCCTCGATGTCAAGGTCGGCAGCGGGGCTTTCATGAAGACCGTTGCCAACGCCACCGAACTCGCCGAAACGATGGTCGGAATCGGGGAGTCGCACGACACACCAGTCACGGCACTGCTGACGAACATGGACCAACCACTTGGCAGAGCGGTCGGAAACTCAAACGAAATCGCAGAGTCCGTCGACGTGCTCAAAGGCGAAGGACCACCCGACGTCACCGAGCTGACCACCACCTTCGCAGTTGAAATGCTCCTGCTCGCCGGGGATACGGACCGCAAAGCCGCTGAGGCATCCGTCGCTACGGCAATCCGATCGGGGGCAGCGTACGACGTGTTGCTCAGGCTGGTGGTGGCGCAGGGAGGGGATCCCGCAACGATCGAGGACACCACGCTGCTTCCGTCCGCCCCCTACACCCACGTGATCGCGGCGGACGCCGATGGGTATCTGTCGCGGTGCGACGCATACGAGATAGGCACAGCGTCGGTCAGGCTCGGGGCTGGGCGTGCCACGAAAGATGACGAGATCGATCATGGTGTCGGCATCATGATCGAAGCCGATGTT
>QQUL01000298.1 GCA_008501565.1 Armatimonadota bacterium | reverse complement strand
CCGCATAGACCGCGAGGGTATCGACATCCACGAACTGGTCCCGCTCGCCAACAATGAACAGCCGGCGCGCCTCGGCAAGGTCCTGTGGGTCGGGAAGATTCGGAGTCAGAGGGCTGTTGACCGGCGGGGCGATGCCGACGTAGGGAACGGTGGATCCTGAACGTGCCTGCCACCCCAACGCAACCGCAGCGCCAAACGACCAACCAGCGATCCCGGCCAGCGGAGGGAGTTCACGCTCGACGAAGTCCACGACCCACGCCACGTCGCTGACCTCGCCGAGCCCGTCGTCGTGGGTTCCGGTGGACTCACCGACCCCTCGGAAATTGAACCGAACGGTGACGAGTCCCGCCTCCAAGGCTTCCGCAGCGATCGCTCCGAGGATCGGGTGTCGCATCGTTCCGCCCTGGATGGGGTGGGGGTGGCACACCACCACGGTGCCAAGCCACTCGTCGGCAGGAATCGCTCGAGGCTTTTCAACGAGAACTTCGAGGACAACTCCGTCGGTGGATGGGATGAGTCGTTGCATCACGGTGTCGTGCTCATAGGGTTGCGAAGTAGAGCCCCGTTGCACCAAGGATCAGGAGGCCGACCACAAGTGAGGCGAGAATGAGATACCGGGTTTGCACGATGCCATGGTATCGAGCAGCGCAGACTCACGACGACTGCCGCACTATCGTGGCCTGACACCGTCTCAGACCTCTGGAGCAGGAATCAATGTACGACATCGCCGTGATCGGCGGGGGCCCTGGCGGCTACGCGGCCGCCCTCTTCGCCCACAACTTCGGTCTCTCAGTCGCCCTGATCGAGAAGGACCGCATCGGAGGCACCTGTCTCCTACGCGGATGCATCCCAGCCAAAGCGCTCATCCAGTCAGGTGAGGTGTTCGCCACTGTGAAGTCGGCCGCCGAGTTCGGTGTCGTGACCTCCGATCCCACATTCGACTGGCCCGTCGCACTTGAACGGAAAACCAAGGTGGTTGAGGGGCTTGTCAACGGTCTTGCCGGATTGCTCAAAACGCGCAGCGTCGACATGATCGACGGATTTGGCTCCCTTGCAGGCGATGGCAAGGTCAACGTCACCCACGATGACGGCTCGACCACTGAGATCGAGGCTCGTGCCATCATCATCGCAACCGGATCAGCGCCGTCGACGATTCCCGGCTATGAAATCAACGGCACGACGATTGTGTCGTCCGACGAGGCCCTTGACTGGGACGCACAGCCCAGCCGGGTGGCGATCATCGGTGCTGGGGTCATCGGTTGCGAGTTTGCTTCATTTCTTGCCGATGTCGGCACGGAGGTGCACATCTTCGAGGTGCAGGACCAGCTCGTGCCCGGAATGGAGCCCGAGGCAGAAAAGGTCCTGTCGCGGGCGTTTCGACGCAAGGGCATAAAGATGCATCTTGGTGTCGGCGTTGGCCAGCCGACCACATCGGAGACATCGGTGGTCATCCCTGTTGGAGACGAGACAGTCGAGGTCGACACCGTTCTCGTAGCGGTTGGTCGCCAGCCGATGACCGAATCCATCAACCTTGATGCGATTGGCGTGTCATCCGACCGTGGCTTCATCTCCGTCGATCGGGCGACCATGCAGACGTCCGCTTCCAGCGTGTACGCGGTCGGAGATATCGTGGCAGGAACACCCCAACTTGCCCACGTTGCATTTGCAGAGGCGATCGCCGCCGTTACCCACATTGCGACCGGGGAGACCGCTGCGGTCGACTACAACGCAGTTCCGATGGTCGTCTACACCCACCCCGAGATCGCCTGGGTTGGTAGAACCGAAGCCGCGGCGTTGGCCGACGGGTTCAGCGTTGAGACCACCGAACATGGAATGCGCGGAGTGGGACGAGCAATCATCCAGGGGCAAACAGGAGGGACGGTCAAGATCGTCTCCGAGACCGACGGTCAGCTCCTGGGAGCGACGGTCGCAGGCCCCGGTGCTGGCGAGATGATTCACGAGCTGATGTACGCAGTCGGCTTTGAGGCGCTGCCGCAGGAAGCGGCGGCATTCATCCACGCACACCCGACGATTTCTGAGGCGATAGGTGAGGCACTGATGGCCTCGGCAGGTCGCGCCCTGCACTGAGTTTTGGACAGAATCCCAGCACGGCTGGGCAGCAAGGAGACATGACATGGCGATCACGATCACAATGCCACAACTCGGCGAGACGGTGACAGAAGGCACAATCCTGTCCTGGATCAAGCAGATCGGTGAACGCGTCGAGGAAGACGAGATCATCGTCGAGATCTCGACGGACAAGGTTGACACCGAGGTGCCATCACCGGCATCGGGCATCCTGTCCGAGATTCTCGTCGGTGCGGGTGAAACCGTTGCGGTCGGGACAGCCCTTGCGGTGCTGACTGAAGGCGATGAAGGACCGATGACCGATGACCGAGGTCCGATTACCGAGACGGAGCCGACAACGTCGGTATCGACCCCCACGGAACCGATTTCCGAAACAAAGACCGGGGTTGAGCCAGCTGATGCCGCGCGGCGGGGTGTTCTGTCGCCGGTGGTGCGCAAGCTCGCCGCTGAAAACGATGTCGATGTGGCCATGGTCCGCGGTACCGGTGACGGTGGTCGCATCACACGCAAGGACATCGAGGCCTTCATTGCCGCACGCGCCGGTGGCACCGCGGCGGCCGAATCCGTACCAGACGTCCGACGTCCGACCGAAGAAGTCAGAATCCCGACGGAAGAAGTGGTTGCGGCAGTAGCGGATAGTCCGGGTCCGGTCTCGGACGATCGAAGCGAGGTGCGAGAGATCTCGCGGCTGCGGGTCCGTATCGCAAAGAACATGGTTGCGGCCAAGCAGACCGCTGCCCATGTATTCACCTCGGTCGAGGTTGACTACGAACGGGTAGCCCAGATCCGCAATGCCCACAAGGGATCGTTCAAGGAGTCCGAGGGCTTCTCCCTCACCTTCCTACCGTTCATCGTGAGGGCAACCGTCGATGCGCTCGCCGCGTACCCGGTCGTGAACTCGCTGTTTGATCTCGAGGCCGGGACACACACGTTCCACCGCTCGGTCCACATGGGGATCGCTGTCGACCTGGACCAGAAGGGTCTGGTGGTGGCGACGGTCCGTGATGCCGACTCGATGACGCTCAAGGGTGCAGCGCGTTCCATCAGTGGCATCGCAAAGAAGGCACGGTCGAACCAGCTGATGCCCGATGATCTCGCGGGGTCAACGTTCTCGATCACCAATCCGGGACCTTTCGGATCCCTCATATCGGTTCCGGTGATCAACGTTCCGAACTCGGCGATTCTGAGTACAGAAACCATCGTGAAGAGGCCCGTGGTGATTGAAATGCCGGACGGCTCAGATGGCATTGCGATCCACCACATCGGCTACCTCGGTCTCAGTTGGGATCACCGGGTGTTTGACGGATCGACGGCGGTTCTGTTCCTCGATCGGATCAAACAGAACCTCGAGACCTGGGATTGGGAGCAGGAACTCTCGTGACGTCCGGCCCCGGTCAATCCACGCTGAGAACGCGTTGGCTCGGTCGGGTTCGCTACGACGAGGCTTGGGATCTCCAGAAGGCAATCTGGGAAGGCAAGACGATCGGTCGAACGACTGATGATTATGTGCTCCTGCTTGAACACCCCCACACCTACACCGTGGGACGCAATGGCGACGGATCGAATCTGACGATTCCGCAGGCCCGCCTGAAAGAGATCGGAGCGACCCTGATCGATGTCGACCGTGGCGGCGACATCACCTACCACGGTCCGGGCCAACTCGTCGGATATCCGATCGTTGAGATTCCCAAGCTTGATGGTGGATTCGACGCGGTTGGGCACATACGGCGTATCGAATCGATGTTGATCGCGACGCTCGCCGATCTCGGCATCGAGGCATGGACGGAGGAAGGCTTCACCGGCGTATGGACTGACCGGGGGAAGGTTGCAGCCATTGGGGTGAAGGCGTCTCGAGGCGTGGCAACACACGGGTTTTCGGTCAATGTCGACCCGGACATGTCGTACTTCGGCCACATCGTGCCATGCGGCATTCCCGATCGACCTGTCACCTCGGTCACCGAACTCGCCGGGCGAGCGATATCGATCGAGGAAGTGGTCGAGATCATGCTCCCGCATCTCGGCCGGATCTCGACCCGTGAAGGGAACGAGATTCAACTCGGTGCCTTCGTTCGCGGGTCAGCGAAACGATCGTTCGAAGTTGATCGGATGGTCGAGGCGGGCGTCTTCTCACCCACAAGCCGCACCGAAACGCCTGTCATGATCCGCGGTCTCATTGCGGGCGAGCCTGAGAAACCGGACTGGATGAAGGTCAAGCTTGACCTCACCGACAAGCGCTTCCTCGAATTGAAGCGCCTGAACTCCGAACTTGCGCTCAACACCGTCTGTGAAGAGGCTGGGTGTCCGAACATCTACGAGTGCTGGTCGTCCGGCACCTCGACGCTCATGTTGTTGGGAGACGTCTGCACCCGTGCCTGCTCTTTCTGCGACGTCAACACGGGGAAGCCAGGCGAAGTCGATCGTACCGAACCCGCGCGGGCCGCCATGGCCGTCGAGCAGATGGGGCTCAAACATGCAGTGCTCACCTCGGTCAATCGGGACGATCTTCCCGACGGTGGCGCGTCGATCTTCGTGGCGACCATCGACGAGATACGGTCAAGACTGCCCGATTGTGATGTTGAGGTCCTGATCCCGGATTTCAAGGGCGATCGGGACGCACTTGAGACAGTGATGGGTGGGAAACCGTCCGTCCTCAACCACAACACGGAAACGGTATTGCGTCTCCAACGAGACATCCGCACGGCTGCAAACTACGCTCGCTCGCTTGCGGTTCTGGCGAGAGCGAAATGGCTGTATCCCGCAGGTACGGTCAAGTCGGGTCTCATCGTCGGGATGGGGGAAACCGACGACGAGATTGCAGGCGCGCTTGCTGACCTCAATGCGGTGGGAGTCGACATCGTCACGATCGGGCAGTATCTGCGTCCCACGGCCAACCACCGCAAGGTGCAGCGATATGTGCACCCCGATACCTTCGCAAGCTACAAGACCATCGGAGAGAGCTACGGCATCGGGCATGTGGAATCTGGGCCGTTGGTCCGAAGCTCGTATCACGCCAAGGAATCACTCGGGGCGATGACTTGACAGATTTCGCCGAACGTATCTCTCGCGTGGTTGCGGCGATGACCACCGCTGGGGTTGATGCGATGTGTGTATCGATCGGATCTGATCTTCCGTACCTCACCGGGTATCGCGCCCACATCTCGGAACGGCCGACCATGCTCGTCATTGACGGGAGCGGTGTCACAACGATGGTGATACCAACCCTTGAGGCACCTCGAGTGACGCGCCACGACGATGTGTTCTCTCTTGAAGTATGGGATGAGACCGACGATCCGATGGGGATTGTCGATTCGTTGCTTGCGGACGCTGGCCGGATCGCCATCGGTAGTCAGACCTGGTCCCGCTTTACGTTGGATCTTCAGGGCCGACGGCCGAGTTCCACGTGGATTGATGCCGAGCCCATCATGTCGAGTCTGCGGATCATCAAATCACCAGCCGAAATCGATCGGCTCCGTGCCGCGGCCGCAGCCGTGGACGGGGTGGCGGACGACATCAATGGGATCAGGTTCTCGGGGCGCACCGAGGCAGACGTTGCTCGTGAGATCACCGACCGAACGCTCGCAGCAGGACACGAGTCGGTCGAGTTCTGCATCGTTGCCAGCGGACCGAACGGCGCATCACCCCACCACACGGCCAGCGACCGAGTGATCAACATGGGCGATGCGATCGTGGTCGACTTCGGCGGTTATCAGGACGGATACTGCTCCGACACCACACGCACCTTCGTGGTCGGAGAGCCACCATCCGGATTCGTCGAGGCGTACGCCGTGCTCCTCAAGGCTCAGACATCGGCGTCAGCCTTCGTTGCCCCCGGCCGCAAAGCATCCGAGATCGACGCCCACGCCAGAGCGATCATCGACGCCGCCGGATACGGTGATCGGTTCTTCCACAGACTCGGACACGGCATCGGCCTCGACGGTCACGAACGTCCATATCTCGTCGACGGCGATGACACCGTCATCGAAGAGGGCATGGCGTTCTCGATCGAACCAGGCATCTACACGCCGGGGGAGTGGGGCATGCGCATAGAGGACATCGTCGTTGCGACCGCATCTGGTGTCGAATCGTTGAACACCTCCGATCGTCGCATTCGTACCGTTTCGTGACACCTTCGACGTTCCGCCGCGCATCTAGCCTTTGGGCAAGCGCCATTCCATAGGAGACACCATGACCCAAGAGGTCGAGCAGCTTGCCGTAGACACGATCCGTACTCTGTCGATGGATGCGATCGAACGGGCGCACTCGGGCCATCCGGGTATGCCGCTCGGTATGGCTGACATCGGCGTCGTTCTGTGGTCCCGGTACCTGAAGGTCAACCCAGCTGATCCAACATGGCGCGACCGGGATCGCTTCGTGCTGTCGAATGGACACGGTTCGATGCTGCTGTACTCGCTGCTTCACCTCTCCGGATTTCCGCTTTCGATGGATGACATCAAGGATTTCCGTCAATGGGGATCCGAGACAGCCGGACACCCCGAGGTGCATCAGGCGATAGGTATCGAAACCACTACCGGACCGCTCGGCCAGGGCATCTCGACAGCGGTAGGCATGGCCATTGCCGAGGAGCACCTCGCCGCGGTCCATGGTTCGGATCTGACCGACCATCGAACCTGGGTCTTTGTCGGAGATGGGGATCTCATGGAAGGGGTCTCATCAGAGTCCTCGTCGCTCGCAGGACATCTTGGCCTTGACAAATTGACCGTCTTTTATGACGACAACTCGATCACGATTGATGGCTCCACCGATCTGGCGTTCTCGGAGGACGTGCCTGCACGGTACGAGGCATACGGATGGCACACGATTTCGATTGACGGCCATGACCGGGAAGCGGTCGCTGCGGCCATCGACTCGGCAATCGCAGAGACCGATCGGCCCACGCTCATCGCGTGCAAGACCCACATCGGGTTCGGGGCACCGACAAAGGTTGACACGGCCGCATCACACGGATCGCCACTCGGAGCAGAGGAAATCGCGGGAGCGAAGGCCGCGATGGGCTGGACACTCCCCGAATTCGGTGTTCCGGACGACGTGTACGCGTTCTTCGCCAACGCCATGGAGCGAGGAGCTACAGCCCAATCCCAATGGCAGACCCGTGTCGATGCCGCCGATGCCGATCGCCGAACCGGTTGGGAAGCGGCGTGGAATCCCGATCCCGTTGCCCTCACCGCACCGGACGTCGAGGCAGGTTCCTCGGTTGCAACTCGAAAACTGTCCCACACGGTGATTCAGGAACTCGGGGGTCAGCGCCCCGAACTGATGAGCATCTCGGGTGACCTTGCCCCGTCAACGAACAGCCTGTTCACAGATTCGACCGACTTCTCGCGCTCGGATCGCATTGGTCGCAACATCCGGGCTGGGATTCGCGAGCACGCGATGGGTGCCATCGCCAACGGCGTGACACAGCACGGCGGTGCCCGTGCGTTCGGTGCGACGTTCCTCACATTCAGTGACTACATGCGGCCCTCAGTCCGCCTCGCAGCGCTGATGGCGGTTCCGTCCGTCTTCGTGTGGACCCACGACTCGATCTTCCTGGGGGAGGACGGCCCGACGCACCAGCCGGTTGAACACCTGGCAGCGCTCCGTGCCATCCCCAATCTTTATGTCTTCCGCCCGGCAGACCCGACGGAGACCGCTGTGTCGT
>QQUL01000074.1 GCA_008501565.1 Armatimonadota bacterium | reverse complement strand
CTCGGGGCGATTCTTCCTGAGACACGGTTCCTCCGCTGCTCACTTCATTGCTTCGACGAGAGCGTCTGCAGCCAGCTCGCATTCTTCCAGAGCCGGCACCAATGCAAGACGAATGTAGCCCTCTCCACCGGTTCCGAAAAAACGGCCGGGGGATACGACGACTCCCTGATCGAGGAGATGTTCGGTGACGGCGAGGTCGTCTCCGACCCTGACCCACATGTACAGCCCGGCGCGGGAGGCGACGACGTCAAGCCCGAGTTTGAGGAACGCACGTTCAAGTATTCGTCGTTTTGCCGCAAATACCGCTCGTCGACTTGCCGCGTGTTCGTCATCCGACCATGCCGCGATGGCCGCCGCCTGCACGAACTCGGGCGATGCCGTCCCCGTGGTGGAACGCAACTCCTTGAGGGCCTTGATGGCGACCGGGTCACCCACGATGGCCCCGGAGCGGTAGCCGGTCATGCCGGAACGTTTCGAAAGGGAGAAGAAGGCGAGCACTCCCCCGAGTCCGTCGTCAGCCACCTCCAGTACCGATGCCGGACCGTTTGGGAAGACGTCCTCCTCGTACGTGTCGGCGTAGCACTCGTCGGACGACAACCAGACTCCCCGTTTGCGGCATTCTCCGTACAACGCAGCAAGATCCTCGGCGCTCGTGACCGCACCCGTTGGATTGTGTGGTGAGCATGTCCACACGATCTTGGCGGCGTCGAAGACGGCCGATGGAATGAGAGGGGCTCGCATCACGAAATCACCGTCGAGTACGACGCGGTGAAGTCGGGCGCCCGCAAAGAGCGCACCGCGCTCGTACACCGGATATCCGGGACTCGGGAACACGACGACATCGTCAGCGTCTCGATCGATGAACGCGAAGTGCGTATTGAAGATTGCTTCCTTCGAGCCCGATGTCGGGATCACCTGGGTGGCGGGATCGACGGTGATGTTGTACCGGCGTCTGACCCAGTGAGCGACGACGGCTCGCAGTTCTGCGAGTCCAGCAGATGTCGGATACTGGCTGATCTCAGGGATCGCGCTGCGCATCGCCTCAGGAATGAACTTCGGCGTCGGCTCTCTGGGGTCGCCGATGGAGAAGTCGATGACGCGTAGGCCCGCTTCCCTTCGGTCGATGGCTCGTTGCTGAATCGTCGCCACGGGGTAGTTCCCCAAGTCCCGCAGCACCGGATTGATGTTCATGGCGCAACGGTAGCGGGGGCACGCCAATCACCTTTGCACCGTTCGTTCCTACCATCGTTGGATGAACACCACTGGATATCGGGTCACCTATTCGCTTCTGGGCCTTGCGTTGATCGCAATCATCGGACTCTCCATTCTGTTTATCCCTTCTGGAGACCCAGAAACCCTTCCCGATGCTGTGGAAAGCTACTCACCACGCGATGGAGATCTCGTCGTAAACCCCATCAAGGTCGTCATCGATCTTCAGCCGGGCTATGGCGTGCAATTCGTCATCGACGGCCAGCCGATCCCGCCGGAGCAGGTCGATTCCATCATTGAGACCGGCCGACACCAGTTCAGACCGGGCGAGGGAAAGGCGATTGAGCGTTGGACTCCCGGGGATCACACGGTGGTTGCCTCCTGGATAGGTGGGCCGAACCAGGTTGATGTGGGAACACTTGTGTGGACCTTCACCGTTCAGTAGTCGGCGACCTGACGCAGTCGGGTAGCCGAAGTCAGATGGGGAAACATGCCAGACACCACGTATACGTTTGATCCGGACGCTTGGCATCCGGCGGTCGCAGGTGCCGTTGCGGGCTCAATCGCAGCGATCGTTGCAGCACTCGTTTCCGTACCGCTGCGGTCACCGGACGAGATCATCGCAAACAGCCTTTCCGTCGTTCTCGTTGCGATCGTCCTGGGTCTCGTCTCGGGCATGTTGTGGCGGAGACTCAGAGCCGGCCGAAGCCCGCAGAAGGTATTCGCATGGGCGATGTTCGGCGGATTCATTGTCGCAATGCTTGCGGTCAGTCTCGGTCAGGCATTCCTGCTCGACAACCTGATCGCCTACGCGGCCCCGCTTGCCGCAATCATCTTCGTCACGCTTGGGTTCCTTGTTCCCCTGCTCTCACGCGTCACTGCTCCGCTCTGGATCGCAGCAATCCCTGTCCTCATTGCACTTGGTCTGGGAGTCGGCCTGTTCGGAAGGGGCAACGTTGCCTCGGGCGAGCTTTCCCTCGATGACCTCGCCCCGACAACGACCGTTGCTTCAGTGACAACGACCGCCTCAGAACAGCAAGGGTCCCCTGATGGCGCCCGGGATACCACCCTCACGACCGAAACGGGTGTCATCTCGATTCCTGAGGATCTTGCAGACAGCTACACCGTGTCGAGCGGCATAGCGACCTACGAAGTACCCGAGATCCTCCGGGGCCTTTCCACCGTGGGAGTCGGACGGTCGGAATCCGTTGGCGGTTCGTTCTCTCCGGACGGTTCGTTCACGTTCACCCTCGACATGCTGTCGTTCACGTCAGATCAGGGACGGCGCGACTCGAAGGTACGCGAATGGTTTGAGGACCATCCTCGTGGAACGTTCGAAGGCACCACCTTCACACTGCCTTCCACGGCAACGGTCGGCTCCCCAATCACGTTCGATGTCACGGGGGATCTCACCGTCAACGACATCACTCTCGAAACCACGTGGCTGATCGAAGCACGGCTCGAAACCAACGGCACGCTTTCGATCAAGGGCGAGACCGACATCGTTCTGTCTGACTTCGATGTACCGGTCACGACCGGTCTTGTGACAATGGAGGACAGCGCCCACCTTGAGGTTCTCGTGTCGGCTGCACCGACAGTTTGACCCTTCCGGAGACCAGGGCGACTCCCCCACATCGGGACGTCACACGAGCCCGTCGGGACCTCGTGCAAGAAGACGTTCAAATGCCTCGGCATCGAGCACGGTGACGCCAAGAGATTCGGCCTTCGCCAGCTTCGAACCCGCGTTCTCTCCTGCGATCAACGCCGAGGTTCTCGCTGAGACAGATCCGGTCACCTTGCCACCTCTTTCGACGACAGCGGATTTCGCCGAGTCACGGGTGAAGCCGTCGAGGGTTCCGGTGATGACGAACGTGAGGCCCTCGAGCGTCTGTGGCAGCGTCGGGGCGGCGGGTTCGGGAAGTGCGAGGGTGACCCCGGCTGCAGCCAGACGATCGATCAGAGCGGCGTTGTCCTTGTCAGCGAACCAGGAATGGACCGACGATGCAATCTCTGGCCCGATCCCGTCGATCTCAGCAATCTCATCCGTCGTGGCGCCAGCAATTGCCTCGATTGAACGGAAATGCTCAGCGAGCAGTCGCGCAACAGTCGCACCCACGTGATCGATGCCGAGACCGAAGACAAGCCGCCCGAGAGTCTGCTTCTTTGAGCGCTCAATCGACTCGACGAGCTTCGTCGCAGAGATCGTTGCCCACCCTTCAAGCTCGAGGAGATCGTCGATCGTCAGGTTGTAGATGTCGGAGGGATCACGGATGAGATCGGCAGCTACGAGTGCATCAACCGTCTTGTAGCCGAGTCCTTCGATATCCATCGCACCACGGGATCCGAAGTGATAAAGGTATTCCCTGAGCCTGCTACCACACGCGAATCCCCCGGTGCATTTGGCCTTCGCCTCGCCGTCCGGGAGGACGATGGGATTGCCGCAGAACGGACAGTTCTTCGGCATGTTCCATCGCCGGAGGCCCTTCGGCCTGAGATCAAGGACAGGACCCACGACCTCGGGTATGACATCGCCCGCACGACGAACAACCACCGTGTCGCCCGGCCGTACGTCCTTGCGGTGGACCTCCCCTTCGTTGTGGAGCGTTGCATTCGTCACGGTCACGCCGCCGACAAAGACGGGTTCCATGACCGCATACGGCGTGACGGCACCCGTCCGCCCGACGTTGATTTCGATGGACTTGAGGATGGTGTTCTTCTCTTCGGGTGGAAGCTTGTACGCAATCGCCCACCGCGGCGACCGTGCCGTGAACCCGACCTCGGCCTGATCCGACAGAAGGTCTGCCTTGACGACGATGCCGTCCGTCTCGTAATCGTGAACATGACGATGTTCGGTTGCGGATGCGATGTACGCCTTGACCTCATCGATCGTCCCCACTGTTGCGTTGGCGGGGTTGACCCTGAGACCGAGCTCCGACAGCCACGCCATCTGCTCGGTGTGTGATGCCAGACGCGGGCCGCCTTCGACGTACCCAAGCTGGTAGATCCACACCGCGAGGTTGCGCGACGCCGTCATCGACGGGTCCTTCTGCCGTACGGATCCCGCAGCCGTATTCCGTGGGTTGATGTATGGCGCTGCCCCCGCCTCTGCCTGTCTCGCGTTGAGCGCTTCGAATTCGGACACGGGGAGGTAGATCTCGCCTCGTACCTCCATCACGGTGGGTGCCTGACCGCGGAGCACCATCGGGACTGACCGGATCGTCCGTGCGTTTGCGGTGATGTCTTCACCGACCGCCCCGTCGCCCCTTGTCGCTGCCTGGGTGAGCTGGCCGTTCTCGTAGGTGAGGGACACCGCCAACCCGTCAATCTTGAGTTCGCAGCTGTACCCACCGGGATCACGCCCGAGATGGCCGACAAGCCTCTCGTTCCACGAGTCAAGCTCTTCGAGGGTCGTTGCATTGTCGAGCCCAAACATCGGTTCCCGGTGTGTGACCGGTGCAAACGCTGACACGGGGGGTGCGCCAACCCTTCGGGTCAGACTCTCTGGGTCGACGAGCTCGGGATGGGCTTGTTCGATCTCGACAAGCTCGCGGTACAGCGCGTCATAGGTGTTGTCATCGATGATGGCTGCATCGAGGTTGTGGTAGCGATAGTTGTGCTCGCGCAGTTCTTCGAGCAGCTGGCGATATCGTTCAGCCGTTTCCAAGATGCCTCCGTCCATCGACGATGGTGCCACCTCCGAGTACGAATTCTCCGTCATACATGACAAGCGTCTGTCCAGGTGCGGGTCGTGCCTGCGGAACCTTGAACACGAACCGCCACTGATCACCCGCCTCTTCAATTGTCGCGTCGACGGGTTCAGATCGGTAGCGCACCTTCACCGATACCTCTCCGCCTACGGATGGTGGCATGTGCACAAACCGCATGTCCACCACGTGGCATTCCCGAACAAGGAGATCCTCGTAGGTTCCGATCGTGATCGTCCGTTCACGCGGGTTGATGTCGGTGACATAGCGCGGTTCTCCAACCGCGACGCCGAGGCCCTTCCGCTGGCCGATGGTGAAACCGGCCGTTCCCGGGTGCGTACCGACGACATCACCCTCGGTACTGAGAACGTGACCAGGGGCAGCCACTTCGGGGTGAGTGTTGCGGAGGAAGTCTCGATAGTCGCCAGAGGTGACGAAACAGATGTCCTGTGAGTCAGGTTTGGCTGCTGTCCGAAGCCCCATGTCACTCGCATATTCCCGCACCTGGGACTTCGTCATTTCCCCGATCGGGAGCTTCACCTTCGACAGGGCCTGCTGGTCGAGCATGTGCAGGACGTAGGACTGGTCCTTTGTACCGTCGACGGCGCGTTGAAGTCGGAACACGCCACCATCCTCGGCTATCCGTGCGTGGTGGCCTGTCACGAGCACATCGCAACCCAACTCGGTTGTCCTGTCGAGTAGTGCGTCGAAGCGAACGTTCCGGTTGCATTCGATGCACGGATTGGGTGTCAGACCGTCGAGGTATCCCTGAGCAAAGGGTTCGACCACCGCGGCGGTGAACTCCTCGACATAGTCAAGGACGTAGTACGGCACGTCGAGCTGGGCGGCCACCCGCCTCGCATCCTCAGCATCAGACAACGTGCAGCACCCCGCCACGGGCATGGAACCGTCGGGACCCTCCCACTGTTTGAGTGTGACCCCAATCACGTCGTAGCCTTGATCGAGCATGAGCGCCGCTGCCACTGAGCTGTCAACGCCTCCTGACATCGCAACGAGCGCCTTCATCGGAGTTCACCAAGAACAGCAAGAACCCGGTTGGCGGCGTCTGACCCTTCGCCTGGCTCTGTCGTCCAGCCGAAGGTGAATCGGACGCATTCGCCAGCGGCGGTGTCGGAGAATCCCATCGCCTTGAGCACGTGGCTTGGTTCAACGGCGCCCGACTGGCATGCGGAACCTGCCGCGGCGGCGATGCCGGCCTGATCGAGCCGGATGAGAAGTGTCTCGGCAAGGACGCCGGCGAAGTGGATGTGGGAATGCTGTACCAACCGTGGTGCGTCGGCGCCATTGATCACCGCCTCGGGATGTCCGGCGACCAGCGTGGCTTCGAACAAGTCACGCTCTGCACCGACCTCGGATCGGAAACGATCCCGCGTCTCGATGACTTCTCGCATGGCTGCAACCATGCCAACGATCCCCGCCACGTTGTAGGTACCAGATCGTCGTCCTGCTTCTTGGCCCCCGCCATGGATGATCGGGTCGATCCTGACCTCAGGATTCACGACGAGGAGCCCGACACCCTTTGGCCCCCCGAACTTGTGTGCCGCCAACGAAATCAGATCCGCACCTGTGGACTCGACGGTGATCGGTTCCGAGACAAACGCCTGGACAGCATCGGTGTGAACCGGCACGGTGGGATCGACAGCCCGCACTGCTGCTGCGATTGCTGCGACCGGCTGGATCGTTCCTATCTCGTTGTTGGCTGCCATGACCGATACGAGGGCAGTGTCTGTATCGACGAGGGCTCCCACACGCTCGGGGGCGACGAGACATGACCTGTCGACTGCCACCGTCTTGGTGGTGTATCCGAACCTGGCGAGACTGGTGGCAGTGTGGAGTACCGCCTCATGTTCGACGGCCGAAACGACAACGGTTCGGCGATGCGATGGGAAAGCCACACCACTGACCGCCAGGTTGTCTGCCTCCGTTCCACCGGACGTGAACACCACGTCGAGCGGTCGCGATGCTCCGAGCATCTCTGCTGCTTCCTCCCGCGCTTGCTCAAGAGCGTTTTTTGCATCCCGAGCCGGTCGGTGGAGGCCGGATGCGTTTGCGTTCGAATCTGCGTAGGCCCTTTCCATGGCTTCTTGGGCACACGGCCGTATGACCGTCGTCGCTGCATGGTCGATGTATGTATGGCTCATTCGGGTCCTGCGGTCTCAAGGAGAAAATCGGCGATCGTCGACTCGTACCGGGACGTATCGACATTCCACAGATCGGCGTGACCACCCTGGGCGAATGCCTCGGTCGTCACGAGCTGCGGAATGGCAGACGAGAACGCCTCGAACTGTGCAATGTCCGTAATCGGATCCTTCGCCCCGTACATCAAGAGTATCGGTACGTCGAACTCGCTGGCACGTTCGATCTGGTTGAGTGCTCCCCAATCGAGCCCGAATCGGATGGTGGCGATACGACGCCCAAGCCAAGAAATAACCGCCGGAGTTCCCTCGTCTCGTGCATATTCGACCGCGACCGACTCAATATCGAGCACCGGTGAGTCGTAGATGACCCCCTTGACGAGATCCACAACCTCGGATTCGTGGAGGAACATCGACACGATGCTTGCCCCGAACCCGGAGCCGATGATCACGACGTCCTTGGCTCCCTTGCGAACCGCGAGCTGCACGGCAGCGTCAAGGTCGCGCCACTCTTCGATCCCCCAATACCGCAGGCCGGACGCGCTCTGGGTCGCATTGACATCGTTCCGATATGCAATCGAGAGCACCGGGAAGCCCGATTCGACGAGGGACGGGATGACGCGAAGCGATTCCTCCAGCCGGTCATTGCCCCGCCCATGCACAAAGATCACCCAGGTCG
>QQUL01000142.1 GCA_008501565.1 Armatimonadota bacterium | reverse complement strand
GCCCACCACGCCAGGCGTCAAGCAACACCCACCGCCCCTTACACCGCATTAGGCTCCTCAATGTAGTACCACCTCTCGCGACTCATCGCTAGGTGGCTCCGTTCGGAACTATGGATTCGGGTCAAGACTTTAGGTTCGAATCCCACCGGGCCCACCACGCGAGGCTTCATGCAAGACCCACCGCCCCTTGCACGGCAATGGGCTCCTCAATGTCGTACCACCTCTCACGACTCACAACGAGAAGGTCTTGCCCGACTCTGTTGTTTTGGGGTCGAGACTTTAGGTTCGAATCCCACCGGGCCCACCACGCGAGACTGGTCGCGGAGGGGTGGATCGGACACCGCATGGAACCGGTAGCATCGTCCGGCATGGAACGCTCCACACCGGTGCTCAAGGGATTTCGTCGCGTCTGGATCGCCGTTACGGTGTTGAGCGTCGTCGCCGTGGGCTGCACGGGAAGCTCGACGACAGACGAGACGACCACGACAATGGCCGATACGGTGACGACGACCTCTGGGCCGGTCACAACAACCTCGACCGTTGCCCCCGGACCCGTTGCCGAGCCCGCAGGCGTGTGGTGGGGGGAAGGCATCGAAGTTGGTGTCCCGCCGGGTCCCGAGAACAGGGTGCGGGGTCTCGATGCGTTCGACGACGATCTGTTCGTGTACGGGGATCTCTACAACGGATCGTTCCTGTCGCGGTCAACGGACGGTGGATTGACGTGGACAAGAGTCGATCCAGAACCGCCGCCCACATCCGGTCGGTACCGCATCGACGGCATCGTGGCCAAACCCGACGGTGGCTATCTCCTTTGGGGTGAGCTGGGTGGACGGTGCTCATCGAACATCGATGCCGGGGACGGGTATCGGTTCGTAGGCATCTGCACACGGTGGACCCCGGTGATCCATCTCTCCGACGACGGAACCACCTGGCGTCGCGTCGACCCGCCGACTCTGGCTCCGAACGGTGACTCGTCCGTGCGGGTACACAACGTCGTTGCTACCCCAGACGGCGGTTTGCTCCTCAGCGCCACCGTGGAGGGTTCCGATTGGCACGGACGCCTGTTCCGTTCCGACAACGGTGAAGCCTGGGACCTTGTCCGGGAGTTTCGCGGAGAAGAGCACCCGATGAGTCTCACCTCGATATTGGCCGACGAAGGCACGGTGGTCGCCGTCGCCATGGAGCACCCGTGCGCCGAGCCATCCGATGGAACCGGCGGATGGGCGCTCGGCACCGATTGGGCGGCCGACGCAAGGATCTACGTCGGGACCAATACAGACAACCTCGCGCTTGCAGGACCGGGGGATCACCCGTTTGCCGGAAACCTCGAGTACGACTGCGAGGCAACAAGCTCGTTCACGGTGGCGCAGATCCCGAACCCCCTCATCCGTGGAGAGATGCTCTCGAGTGTCATCACGCTGTACGAGATCTTCGAGCAGCCGAACGTCGACGAGTTGGACCCCGACACCGGCGGACAGCGCCGGTGGGCACAACTGATCGACGGGACCTGGCAAGTCACAACGGTGACCGGCGTCCCCGTTTTCATCGATGCACCCAACAGCGGCAGCATGGAAGACGTATTCCCCATCGACGGAGAACCGGGCATCCTCGAGTTCGAAGGTGGGGGTCCGGCACTTCGCCTGCCACGTCTCATCGTCGGGGGTGATGGGACGGATTCGTCGGTGATTGTTGCGGCCCGAGGTGTTCCGGCCAAGTATGTCGATGCGGGAGCTTGGGTGGACGGAGTCTTCGTAATTGCGGGAACCGCTGCCGTCGATCCCTTCTTCTCCAACATCGGTGGCGGGTCATCCGAAACGGTGCCCCTGGTATGGCGTTCGGTGGCAGGCACCGATCCGTTTGCGGGCAGGTGTGTTCTCGAACCAGGAGCTGACTGCCGCTTTGCCGATCTCACGACCATGCCCGGGTATCCCGACTTCACCGGAATGGATCTGCACGGCATCGATCTGTCATTTGCCGAACTCGGGGAGGCGGACCTCTCAGACGCAGACCTCACCGGCGCAAGACTGTGGGGGGTAACAAGCGACGCAGATGCAATGATGCGCGGCGCCACGCTCGATGACGTCGAGGCCGGCGATGCCCAGTTGGGTGACGCTCAAGGAGCATCGTTCATCGGCGCCGACCTACGAAGTGCACGCATTCGCGATGCGACCGGGGCCGACTTCACCAGAGCGCGACTGCAGCTCACATCGCTGGACTTCTCGACGCTTCCCGTTCTTGACGGTGCCCTCACTGAGGGCGTCAGACTTTCAATGAGGTACGACCCGACCGGTGCGATCCCATTCGAGATCGATCTCAGCGGCCTACAACTCACCCGTGCAAACATCCAGCCGGACCGTGATGCCCAAGCAGACAACCTGCTCCTCGTCATCACCGACGTCTCGGATGCGGTACTGGATCAGACCACCTTCAAAGCGGTTGATCTGACCGCGATCGACATTGAAGACCTCACCGATGCCAGGGTCTGGGAGAACTCGATCTGTCCCGATGGCAACCCACCCGATGACCCTCCGATCGGTACCTGTGTCCGCGGCGGCTGAGGGCGCTTCTGGTTCCCCAACCCGTCGCAGCAGCGGGTGGTTGAGCCGATGGCGACCCTTGGGTTGCCTCGACGAATTCATTGCAGCTCTGAATTCTCGCTGGTCTGGAGGGCAGGCCTAGGGTGCCGACGATGCGCTACGGACTCTGGGCTTTACTCAGTTGCCTGCTCGTCATAGCGGCGTGCGGGTCTACTGAGGACTCCTCGACAGCGGACTCTTCGACCGTGACAACCGAGACGACGGTACTCGTGGACACCACGACTCCGTCAGCAACTACCGAGACGACGGTCCACACCGGCGAGGACGACCCGACCGATGACGGGGAATCGATACCGGACGAACTTCTCGGCGTGGTCGTCGATCTGACCGCAAGCGGCGTCATCGTACGGGACGGAGAGGTTGTTGTGGCCGGGATCGACGTCGCCTCCGAGGGAGAAGCAAACGCTGCGGTCATCCGTGTCCCTCTCGACGGTACCGCCCCCACACGCACCGAACTTCCAAACGATGCACCGTCTGTGACCATCGCGGACGCGGCAGCAATCGACAACACGATCGTGGTCGTTGGACACGTCGTTGTCGAGTGCGCGGCGCGGGGCTGCTATCGAGAGCGAGGGGCCGCCTGGTACTCGAACGACGGAGGCGCATCGTTTTTCGAGGTCGACACCGACTCGTTCACCGGCCAACGACAGGTGAGGCTCACAGACATCATTGCCACTGATCCTGGATTCGTCGCGGTCGGATATGACGTTACGGACGGAACTCGCATCGTGACGGCGACGTGGACCTCTCCCGACGGAACGAACTGGACGCGTGGCGACGACATCGAACACCCAGAATGGTCGATCTTCCCATCCACGTTGGCAGCGGTGGACGATGGTGCGGTCTTGCTGGCCAATCAAACGACATGCGGTACCGTCAATCCGAATGGCCCCAACGGTGGGGTCTCACCCAGCGGTATCGGACGGGACGCACGAGTGTTTGGTTCTGCCGATGGACTCGACTGGGAACGGGTCGTCGGAGTCTTCGACCAGCCGGAGTACTCGTGCGACGACGTCTCGGACAATCATCCCGATCGAGTCGGCATCTTGTTCGGGATCGACGGTGAAGCACTGATCGTGAGGGGAGACGGAGCCGCATTCCGTGGCGGTGTGGTCGGGCCGATGGAATCGAGTGGCACGGTGCCCGGGACGTCCGACCTCTTCGACCTGTTCGACCTGTTCGACCTGTTCGTTCTCGACGGCGAACTCGTACGAGCAGGAGTCGTCGCAGTCGATGGCGAGACACCTTTCATCGTGGTTAGCACGCCGGCCGAAGACGTCAGGATTGGGGCGACCGACGTAGTCGTCGATCGATCACTCGATGACCCGAGATTGTTGCGGTTGGATCGAACACAGGACGGGTTGGTAGTCATTCTCAGTTCGAAACTGAGAGATGCGGACGGGGACTACCAGGGAACCAATGCGATAGTGGCTTACGGGAGTTGACACATCGCACCGAAGTCAGCGCCGGCGTGGTTCAGACCTGCCTGAGGGGTACTGGTCGCGAGTCCGGTTGCCGACGGTCTCGTCGGGTTCCTCTTGACGCAGGATCCTTCCAAGGCGAGCTCCGGCGCAGTACGACTCTGTCCCTGGACATACACTGCTGACATGTTTCGTATCGCAGCGTTCTACCGGTTTGTCGAGCTGGATACTTTCGCTGATCTTCGGGACCCACTCCATCGGGTGTGTCGCGAGAATGATGTTGTCGGAACCGTTCTCCTGGCACCCGAGGGAATCAACGGAACCATTGCCGGCTCGGAAGACGGAGTTGTCGCAGTTCTTGACCACATTCGATCCGTCGATCCTCGCCTCGCAGAAATCGATGTGAAGTTCTCCGAATCGCTCGAGGCTCCTTTCGTTCGATTGAAGATCCGGCTGAAGAAGGAGATCGTCTCGCTCGGTGTGGGCGCTGTAGATACGGTTCGCAGCACGGGTCAGCGAGTTCCGCCGGAGGATTGGAACTCGCTGATATCGGATCCGAACATCGTGCTGATCGATGCACGAAACGACTATGAGGTTGCCGTCGGAACATTTGATGGCGCGATCAATCCGGCGACTCGGTCGTTCACCCAGTTCCCACAGTGGATTGCATCCCGGCCCGAGCTCGCTGACAAACCGAGGATTGCAATGTTCTGCACCGGAGGTATCCGATGCGAGAAGGCTTCGGCATATCTCAAGGATCAGGGGTTCGAGGACGTGTATCAACTCGACGGTGGAATCTTGCGATACCTCGAAACCGTTCCCGAAGAAGACAGCTCGTGGAACGGCGAATGCTACGTCTTCGACCGCAGAGTCAGCGTTGGCCACGGACTCGTACCCGGTGACAAGGAGATCTGTGTCAACTGCAACCGCGTCCTCGGCGACGACGATCGCAGCCGGAACGGGTACATCGAGGGTGTTTCATGCCCGGCATGCGCTGATTCCATCACGGAGAGTCGTCGGGCTCGCTTCGCCGAGCGACAACATCAGATCGAGCTGGCGCGGAAACGTGGAACATCACACCTCGGCAGCACGACACACCACTAGCACCGACATTCTTTGGGCTCCAGCCCACCCTCACGGGGGGGCTCATACCCTGGGTACGCGGGAACGCGGTAGCCTGCCGGGCATGGATCAGTCTCACTATCGGGCGCGGCGCGCCGAATTCATGGGGCAACTTGGCGATGCCGTCGCGATCATCCCAGCGGGCCACGAACAGATACGCAATGACGACGTCACGCATGCATTTCGGCAGGATTCGGACTTCTTCTTCCTGACCGGGTTTTCCGAGCCGGAATCGGTTGCGGTCCTTGATCCAGCTCACGACACCAAGCAGTACACGCTGTTCGTGCGTCCAAGGGACGAGATGATGGAGGCATGGAACGGGCGGCGCGCTGGTGTCGAAGGCGCCATCGATCGCTACGGCGCGGACGCTGCGCATCCCATCGGTGAACTGTCGGAATGGCTACGAACGAGGCTCGATGGACGGTCTTCAATCGTCTATCGGCTCGGCAATGCCGAGCACGACTCGACGATCCTCGGTGCCTTCGATGCAGCACGCTCGTCATCCGACCGGTTTGGAACCAACGCTCCGACAGGAATCATCGACCCACGTCCGATCCTCTCCGAGATGCGACTCATCAAGAACGACATCGAGATCGAAGCTCTCCGGGAGGCATGCCGCATCAGCGCAGTTGCCCACACCGAGGCGATGCGATTCGCCGCACCCGGACGCACCGAACGCCAGGTCGCTGCTGCCCTTGAGTACGTCTTTGGTGTCATGGGAAGCGAACGAATCGGCTACGGGTCGATCGTCGCTGGCGGTGAGAACGCATGCATCCTGCACTACGTCGAGAACGATCAACCCCTCAACGACGGCGAGTTGCTCCTCATCGATGCAGCAGCCGAGTTCCAACACTTCACGGCGGACATCACCCGCACGTTCCCGATCAATGGCACGTTTACCGCTCCTCAGCGAGCGGTCTACGACCTTGTCCTTGATGCGGAACAGCGGGTCATCAACATGTGCAAGCCGGGCCTTCCGTTCGCCGAAATGCATCAAGCCGCATGCGCCATCATCTCGGAAGGTCTTGTGGATCTCGGACTCCTGCCCGGATCAGGGGACGAGGCTCTCGCCAAGGGCTGGTACCGCGAGTTCTTCTTTCATGGCACCGGTCACTGGCTCGGGAGTGATGTCCACGATGCAGGCGCCTATCGGGTCAATCGCACGCCCAGACCTCTCGAGCCGGGAATGGCGTTCACGGTGGAACCCGGCGTCTATGTCGCCCGAAACAAGGCCACCGTGTCCCTTGGTCATGCCCCGTACGATCCCGACGAAGTGGCAGCCATGACGCTCCGACTCGGTGTGTCGGCAGCGAAGGCCGAACTCGACAAACGGAACGAAGAAACCGGAAGTCTCGACTTCGAGGTTCCGGAAGAATTCCTCGGAATCGGTATTCGGATCGAGGACGACATCCTCATCACAGCGGACGGGTTCGAGAACATGACGACAGGAGTGCCCGTCGATCCAGATCACATCGAAGCGACCTGTCGGGAAGACTCATCACTCCCCCTGTTCGTCTGACCGTGCTTCAGAACCCGGCTACGTCCCTGGCACGCGGTATGGCAAAGGGGCGCCGTCAAGCCCCGCGATGAGGTTGTCTGCAGCCACGTCGGCCATGGCCGCTCGGGTCTCCCATGTCGATGAACCCGTGTGGGGGACGACCGTGCAGTTCGGCAGATCCAACAGAGGATGGTCCGATGGCAACGGCTCTGGATCGGTCACATCCAGTCCGGCGCAGCGAATGACCCCGGCTGTCAGGGCGTCCACGAGGGCGTCGGTATCGACGATCGGACCCCGTGCAATGTTGACAAGATTCGAGGTGGGCTTCATCAGCTCCAACTCGTCTCGGCCAATCAGGTGTCTTGTCTCGGCCGACAGCGGAACGGCAACGAGAACGTGATCAGATCGCACGAGGAGCTCACGTAACGAGACGCGCACGGCTCCGGTCGCCTCCTCAACATCTGGCTTATCCGATCGTGACGCATACAGGATCGGCATGGCGAACCCGACCGCTCGGCGGGCAACGGCACGACCGATCCTGCCCATCCCGATGATGCCGAGCGTTGTGTTGGAAACGTCTCGACCCAACAGCCACGAAGGGTTCCACTCGCCCCAGCCTCCCGATCGAACCACATCGATGCCCTCCGACATGCGCCGTGAGGCTCCCAGGATCAACATCCATGCGATGTCCGCTGTTGAATCCGTCAGCACGTCAGGGGTATGTCCGACCGCGATTCCACGCTCGGCGCAGGCAGCGAGATCGATGTTGTCGAAGCCGACCGCCATGTTGGATACAACCCGCAGAAGCGGCGCTCGCGCAAGGAGGTCAGTGTCTACCTGGTCGGTGAGCATGCAGTACAACCCGGCCGCTTCGGCAATCTGGGTGTGAAGGACCATCCGATCAATCGGACGATTCTCGGGCCACACCCAAACCTCGGCTGCCTCCCGGACTCTGCGAAGTGCATCCCCTGGTGGATTCCGAGTGACGACGACGCGTGGCTTCATGGGAGCCAGACTCCAGTTATCGGGGACAGGTCAGCCGAAGATTCCAGCGCAGCTATGAAACTAGTCGTCTGACTTCATCTGTTTGCGGAGGTTCGCTATCGAACTCGATGCCGTTGACGGGTCAATTCCGATCCGAGGCAGCTTTGCCGAGTGGCGCGTATACCGGCTCTCCGACACGACA
>QQUL01000064.1 GCA_008501565.1 Armatimonadota bacterium | reverse complement strand
ACGAGAGCACTGCCGCGCCTATTGCTCTTCCTATTCGTTTTCGGTCCATGGACCCGGTTCGCCGCCGGTTCCGTCGATGATGTCGGTGTTGCTCAGGTTCTGTGTCGTCTGTCCGTCGTCCCACCGATTCCGGCGTAATACGCGTTCGAGAACGGCCATAACGCATTGATCCACGTGGACAAAGCCTCCCGAACCGTCGCATCGCTATCGGCTCGACTCTCCGTTACCCATGAGCTGATTACCGCGTCGTAATCCGCTGCGCGATCGGGATAGATGTAGATACAGCCGATGACATCGTCACCATCGAGGATTGAGTAGGTGAAACCTTTGCGTTCCTCGAAGTCTCTTGCATGTCGCACAAGATCCTCGAGGTTGCTTTCGAGTGTCATGCTGACCGGCCAATTCGGCTTCTCCTGCTCGGAGAAGCCGGGAGTGGACCGGATGTGGTCGATGCTCGACATCCATGCCTCATAATCCCGACCGTTGTGCTCTGCTCCCAACGGTTCGAGGTGGAGCCCAGACCAGGCGTAGAAACGGGGCACCTCGAAGCTGGACGGTACGAACGAGTCTTCCATGCAAGCATGGTACGCCGACTCGAGCCACGCCGGGGATCCCTCAGCTGCCGAGCTCTTCAGGTTGCCACGGTTTGCGAATTGTCGCCGCCTTGGATGGCAGAGTGCGATGGCAAAGTCCGGTGACAACGTAGCCCCAAGGGTCGCTCGACTGCCGCACCGGTGAGCACAAGCGTCAGAGCGTAGACTTTCAGCGGCGCTCGACGCGTTTCGCCACGGATTGGATCCCAGATTTGATGCGTTTCACTTCTGATCGTGAGCGACGGCTCTGGCTATCCCTCTTGATCGTCGTTGTGGCGATCTACTCCACGCTCGGATTCGCTGGGAGTCTCGCTGGATCGATGAGAAGCCAAGATATGAACGCGCTGACGTTCGTTGTCGGCGTGCTTCTCGTGGTGGTCGCAGTCACAACACAGATGCTCGGCAATGTGAGTCGCTGGGAGCTGTTCATCACGGCTGGGGTTGCCGCAGTTCTCGTTCTTGTGGTGACTCGGTTGACGAGTCCGGTTGAGCGGAGCCACCTCGTCGAATACGCCGTCGTTGCCACTTTGCTGTACGGGGCTTTGAGCGAGCGGCGAAGGAATGGGCGCCATGTCCCGAATCCCGCCGTTGTCGCGGTGGCGATTACGATTCTCATCGGAACGGTCGACGAACTCGTACAGATCGTTGTTCCGAATCGTGTGTTTGACCCAATCGATATTGGTTTCAACGCCGGTGCCGCCGTGATGGCGGTTGCCGCTGGCACAGTGCTTGCCTGGAACAAGCGTCGGAGGGTGCAACTGCGGAGCAATGACCGCACTGGGTGACACATCTGCCGACTGGATGGACGAGCGGGCCTGGGCGTCATCGAATCCGATTGTGCACGAAGTGGTGGCGCCCTCGGGAAGATTCGAACTTCCGACACCCGGTTTAGGAACCCCCTCGAAGACCTCCGAAGATGATAGAGAATCGCCGGAAACGAAGTGATAGCAAGGGTTTGTGGCTTCAATGGCTTTCGTCGTTTCGCGGTGTTTCTCGTCCTCTCACGGACAAGATACGGACAAGAACCCTCTCTGGCGTGTCAGAATCGTTCCTATCTGGCACAACGTTGAGTACTATTGAGCAGAGATGAACACAACAGACCCTACAGACGAGCTACGACGCCTCTATCCACCAATTCTCACGACCGCCCTCGTCGCGGAGATGATGCACTGCACCATTGGCGATGTCCGTGACAAGGTCCACCGCAAGGAGCTTCCTGCAATGCGGTGGGGTCAGCAGTTCCGCTTCTTCCGCGATGAGGTCATTGCAACCATGATCCCAGTGGACCCGGAGCAGGGGCCGTTCGGCGACGAAGAGGAACCGGAAGAGACGCTCGAGGACGAGGTATGACCGGGACAATCGACTACGACCGCTGGTATCCCGAGGTGCCAGCTGTGATGGACACCCATCAGCTCGCTGACTTGTTGAACACCAACGAGCAGATCATCCGTGCCTGGGTCCGTGAAGGGATCATCCCTGCGCATCGGAAGCCGGGTGGTCGCAAGTTCACGTTTCTACGCCACGAGGTCTTCGATTGGCTGATCTCGAACCGATACGAACCAGAGTAGCGCACGGTGCCTACCCATCATTTATGAACCAAGTGTTCCATTTATGATGGATATAGTGTATTCTGTCGGTATGGACTTCGTACGACCTGTCGAGGCTGTCATTCCCGGTGTGCAGGGCCGTGTGCTTGCCGTGTTGGCTGAGACCACTGCCGAACTGAACCTGCGGACCATTGCGCGTCTGTCGGGTGTGAGCCATGCTCAGGTCTCTCGCGTGCTGCCGGGGTTGGTCGACCTCGGACTCGTTGAGCGCAGAGAGGCACCGCCCTCGTCACTGTTCCGGCTTGTTCCCGAACATGTTGCCGCCGGTCCACTGCTCGCGCTTGCACGAGGCCGCGATGGTGTGGTCGAGGAGATGGGTCGCGTTGCGGCGGTGTTGCCCACTGTGCCGGTGTCGGTGATCATCTTCGGTTCCTTTGCGAGGGGAGAAGCGGACTCAGAGAGCGACATTGACGCCGTGTTCGTCCGTCCCGTGGGTGTCGATGAGTTCGACGAGGCATGGGCAGACTCGGTAGAGCAGTGGCGATCCCGGATCCATCGAGTCAGTGGGAACCCGGTCGAGGTCCTTGAGGTCGGATCCGACGAGCTCGGTACACGGTTGTCGAGCAGGCACCCGGTGTGGAGAGATATCCGCCGCGAGGGAGTCGTTGTCCACGGACGATCCCTCAACGAATTCGCAGAGATCCACGTTGCCTAGGCAGATGCGAACCAGGAACGTGAGTGCCGCCCAGGCACGCAGCTATCTGGCCAAGGCAGACGAGTACCTGGCCGCGGCTGAGAACGAACTCGCGGAGGAACGCGGCATCGCCGCCACGAGCCTGGCCATTCACGCTGCAATCAATGCCGCCGACGCCGTGTGTGGTGTTCGTCTCGGCAAGCGAGCGGCCGGTCAGGATCATGATCGTGTCGGAGAGTTGCTCAGCGAAGCCGGCAGGGATGGCGACGAACTCGGCAGGGACCTCCGTCGGCTTCTGCCGATGAAAACGAAGGCGGAGTATGACCCAGACGACATACCGCTCTCGGCAGCAGCCAAGGCTGTCGAACGTGCTCAGAGGTGTGTTTCCGTCGCCCGACGCGTCGTGGCATCCGCACCGAGATAGCGGCATTCTCTCAAGTCCCAAGCCTCCGCATTTGTGCCCGAAATCCCGCACCCGTAGCCGGACATCGTGCCGGATATGGGCGCGATGCGGATGTGTTGGGAGTCTTAAGTCCTCGGCCACCGACTTAGGTCGTCCACCCCGACGATGCGCACAATGATGCCCGGATTGGTGGCGACGTCCGCGCATGTCAAGCCGGATAGCTCGGGATCGCCGAGATCGATTGAGTTCAGAACACCAGCGGAGAACAGATGGAGAGATACATCTGGTATGAGAGGGCCAATGGAGGTTTCGGCCCCCTCTCTTTCGAGGTGATCGAGGTGAACGAGCGCGTCGGCAAGAGCCTCAGTCTCGTTGAGCGACGGTCGGACACCTACAGACGTTCGCGCTTGGAGGACAGCAGCAGCTGCGAGGGACTCCACGGCTTCAGAGCGGTCGCTTCGCAGATTCGGATTCGCTCTCGCCCTGAATGCAGCTTGATCGGCCCGTTCTTCTTGAAGCCTGCTATCCCGTTCGGTGATCACTTGCCTACCGGGAGCCGGTCCCATCCGGTATCCGATGACAGCCAATCCTGCAAAGACCAGTACAGCGACGACGATCAGAACGAGGATCACATGGGCCTCATAGTGTTGTAGCGGGTGACCACGCCGTACCAGTCCTTACATGTCGATTGCTTGGTACTACGTTAGGTGACAACACACCAGGAAGTGCGGGAGGTGGTCACGGTGGAAGTCATCATCGGAGTGGTCGTCGTGGTAGTGGTGATCCTCGTGTGGAGGTACATGCGAGCACGTTCCATCGTGAAGCGGCACTCAGAGGCTCTGTCTCGCATCACGGGCATACCCGCCAAACAGATATCGAGCGAGATTATCAACGGCAATCTAACCCCCGGCGAATGGGCCGCTCTACATGGCCTCGACCCGATGACGTTCCAGCCGCGAGCTGGATTCATCAGTGAACGGTCCGACCCACCAATCTCTATAGCGACGCTGGCGGACCGCACTGGGATTCCGGAGGACCAGATTCGGCGCGAAGTGATCGACGACCTCCTATCCCCCGGCGAGTGGGCTGTTCGCCATGGCCTCGATCCGTTGACCTTCCAGCCGCTCCACGGAGACGGTCCCACCGGAGCTCACGCCGTCGAGATCGGTGGCCCGCCAAAGGGCGTGGACGCCGAAGGTCAGCCCACCGACTCGGCAGTCGATCGCCTTCGGGACCTAGGTGACCTTCCGGTGGCTTCATGGACTAGCTGCCCAGTTTGCATGAGCCCGGTGGTCCAGGCATCGGGGCCGGACGTCAAGGCCTGCATGACATGTTTCCGCGTGTACACCGACCGCGGTATCGAGCCGGTCGGCTTCAACCACAACGGCACCGTAGGCATTTCAGGCACAAAGCCCTATATGCCTCTGCTGCTGGCGCAGTCGGCCCGTGCTGAATACCCGAAGCTTGTCTGGTTGTTGAGGCCACCTGGTGCCCCGTCGACATTCCCGCCGATTCTCCCCGATGACGAATTCGAGGAACGGGCGTTCACGTCGTAACTGAAAGCAGCCTTTGCGGTTTGGAGGAGAAGCTGAAAGTGCCGAGCAGACCACCCAGATGGACTATGGCGTTGGTTCTACTAGCGGTCATCACCGTCGCGAGTTGCAGCGTGAACGCTTACAACACACCGAGCGACCTTCCGGCAGGTGACCCAAGCAGAGAAGCGTTCCTCGAAGAAGGCCGAGCTATCTCTGAGAAGCACGGATTCAGCGTTACCGACTTCGCATTGATGGGGCTAGCGGACAACACCTGTGTTGTTTCGGGGTCAAGCGCATCCGATTGGGCGGAGTATCTCGCTGGAATTCGTTCGGGTGCAGCGTCTGAAGCGATAGCCAGTGCCGCCGTCGAAGTTGCCGAGCTTGCGAAGCGCACACTCTGCTGAGGCACAGCCACATCCGAAGCATGGCACATCATCCCGACGGCCACGCATATCGGCACATATGCGCCCCGAGTCTGGGGCCTCTAGCCTTCCTCAATGGCCAATACCAAGAACCATGAGGATCGGAGAGCGGTCCTAGCTGCTGTGGGCTACGAGTTCGACCAGTTGATCGGGATGCACCTCCTGCGGACGACAGCGCGTTGGAAGGTTGACGAGAAAGCACATGAGTTCATCTGGCTAAGAAACGCGTTGCTCGAGTCGCAGTGTGTCCATGTGCGCACCCTGATTGAGTTCTTTTTTCTCGAGGACCCCAACCGCATTACAGCTAGCGCCTGCGTGCCGGAATGGCCCACGCAACGCCCAGAAGGCAACGAGGCATTGGGCACGGACGTAGGTCGCCTCTATGGCGACTTGAATGCCCGGTTGAGTCATGTCTACTCGCCTCGAAAGGGTGATCGAGTATGGGACGACTTGCCGACTATCACAGCAGGGCTCATCGAAACGGTGAGGATCTTCGCTGAACAGCTGGGAGACCGACCGAACGATCTCAGGGCCTTGCGATCCAAGATGCCGCAGATGGCTTGGGACGGTCTCCCAGCCAACTAGGTCCGGGGTGCGGCATCGCCTCCCGTCATATGGGAGATGCGCAATCGGGATAGCCTCGGGAAGGCTGCAGACGGGAGTGCCCAACCAGGTCCGCATCGCTCCGTTCAGGACGCGCCGAGTAGGTCTTGCTGGGCCTTTCGACGGAGGTTTGGGCGGCTTCCTGAGTGATTCGAAACCCGCCCATAACGGCACATATGCGTCGGCGGAGGTGTGTTGGCTGACGCAGCGACACCGAACCTCACTGGTTCAATACGACCACCAGCTGCACACCAGCGAGCACAATCATTGCGAACGCCATCAACGCAGTCACCTTGGAGGACCGACGCATCGCGGCCGCATGCCTCCGCTGCAACTCAGCCAAGGCGCCCTGCCCGGCAGCACCCGCATTCTGCTTGGCATAGCGCACCGACAACTCATCCGACGCCCCGCCATAGTCCTTGGCATTCCCACGCTGCGCCTGGGCGTTCGTAAGACCAGAACCAAACAGCTGAAACCCTGGTTCGTACTTCGACTGCCATAACTTCCATCGCATAGTGCCGCCACGATACCTGCAGACACCGGTACCTGCACAGGCACACACCCGTGCTTCCCGCGCACAGTGGGGCGGGCGGTGCACCCGTCAACTTTGTAATTACACGCGTGTCGAGTCGGCTGCTAAGCTGAGCCGCCACATATAGCAAAAGCCGCAGCGCCAACTGCGGCTAATGCTGACCGTTCGGGTAGCCCCCCGACGGTCTTGCGGATCCGTGATTGACATTAATCACAATCCACCTGATTGTCGATGCCATCCGAATCGGGTGGCATTTTGCTATGTGTGACAATCGCAGCGAGGTAACCCAGAAAAGCGCCCGCTGCCCGAGAGAAAGGAGAAACCAATGACTGCTGCAAATGCACGTCGGGCTCAGGCCCGATACAAGCAGGCGGTCAACCGGTACAACCAGTCGGTACGGCGCTACAACAGTGCCGTTCGACGGGCTAACCAGCAGCTTCGCCGTTCTCGGTAGAGGACAGTAGCGAAGTTCGGGGGGCGGCGCGAATCCCGCACCGCCCCCCGACCGCGTCTTGATGGCATAAGTACCACGGCGGGCGCAGCACCGCGGCTATCGACGCGTCCCACCGGCACCTGAGGCACACGGCCCAATGTAATCCGTGCCACGCATATCGGCACATTTGGTCGGGTGTCTTACATCCCATCTAGATCCCGGAGCATGGCAATCGTACGGATCAAAGTCACAGCAGTTTCCGATGAAGGGGACAATGTCGTCGTGTGGGGCAGGACCGAATACGTCCGTTACGACAGTGATCCTGTCGGCTACACGTTCCAAGCCAAAGGGGAACACGCCGACATTGGCCTCGCGGAGCGAGCCAGCAGACTCGCATCTGACGGGGAAGCTGTCATCGAGTACGTCTCGATAGCCAAAGACTGGAAGCTCGCCAGCGGGTTGTCAGTTTCTTGATACGAGGCGAGCCAAGGACCGGCTCGGGGCGGATGGCCTCAACCTTCTGAACTGCAGCGGCGAGGCAGCATGGCAAACCGTGTTCCACATCCACGTCATCCTGCGCTTCAAGGACGAACCCGGCAAGGACCGCATAGGGCTGCCTTGGGAAACGGTGCCCAGCAACCTCGACGAGATCGAGCGGATCGGCGAACTCCTGTCGTGAGATGAGGAAGGGTCACCGGTGCTTTCTGGGCAGCTACCACTCCCGGAGCGGGTTGGAACAACCCATCCATAATCGGCATTGTGTTTGACTGGTCGGTGGGTGGACTGGCTTGTTGAGCAGTGCTCTGCTCCGGTTCGGCACCTACTGTCGACGTGTGTGAGGATTGGGGTGTGGTCGAGATGGATCTGACGACATTGCAGCTTGATGTGTATATGACGCGTGAGGGCCCGTGGAATCCGGATTATGGAGAGGTTGAGATTCCTGATGATTGGGAGTTCCTGGCGTCGGGAAATGCGTTTGTGGCCCGGCGTGTGAAAGCTGCCGGCGTGTTTTGGGTGGCGTGGCGTCCGCGTGGCCGGAATCGTCAGCATCGTCGTCGGTTGGGATTGTGGGCACCGAAGAAGTCGATCACCGCCGCTGAGGTGGAGGCGATCGCAACAGTCGAGCAGCGGTCGAAGCGTAGGGAGCAGGGTGCCAA
>QQUL01000052.1 GCA_008501565.1 Armatimonadota bacterium | reverse complement strand
AACGGTGCCGTCGCATCGAACAAGGTCGAGGTCACAGCCAACAGCTTCCCGAAGGCGACACTCGCCGGTGGCCAGGGCATGAGCCTCCAGGCACGCGACTGGTCCCAACCGTCGTTCATGGATGAGGTCCTCGAGGACCGCATCGAAGCGTACGGCGAGAAAGTGAACGAAGAAGTCACCAACGGTGCCGGCACCTCAGGCCCACCCCAGAAAGTGACCGGGATCACCGTCGCACAGACCGACCGCATCAACGCCGGTGGCGCTGACACGGCCGCCAGAGCGATCGCGTTCGTCGCCTCCGTCGCTGAAGCCAAAGGCGACGTGTACGGAGGCTCCAAAAGGTGGCCAGGTGTAGCGTTCGCCAACGGCGACACCCTCGCGATCATCGAAGGCTGGACCGACAGCGACGGCCGTCCGCTCCTGGCAACCGATGGCGCATCGAACGCGATCGGGACCCTCGACGGGCCATCACCCGCTGGCCGGATCCGTGGACTGACGGTGTACGCCGACGACTCGGTCGGTGCGAACCTGATGATCGTCTCGAGCTTCCGTGACGCAAAGCTGTGGGAGTCCAAGAGCTCCCCGATCCAGGTAGGGCTCACCTACCCCGATGTGCTGACCGTCGATGTGGCCGTCTACGGCTACCTCGCCGTAGCGATCCGCAGGCCCGCAGCGTTCGCGATCGTTGAGCGCATCGGTATCGCCGCAGCCTGATGACGATCCCAGCCCCCGCCGACGACGAGAAGCGCCGACACACAGCGGCGCTACTCGTCGCGGCCAGGCTGTATCAACGCAAACAATCCCCTCACGGGATAGCGGGCGGCTTCGAGGCCGGTCCCGTCCGGTTGTCGTTCAAGGACCCCGACGTCGTCGCGACCCTCTCAGGGTTGCGACGTGCAGGTGCGGACCTCGACAACCAGACGTGGCCGGTACTCGCAGAGTTCCGCACCTGGATCGACCAGCCCACATCCGGCGATGACGGCGAGCTCACAGCGATCCTCGACTCGGCGATCGACGTGGTCCGGCGCTACTGCTCAGGGTTCGGTGTTGCATGAGTCTCCCCACGTACTCCGGGGCTCGTTCAACACTCAAGACGGCCCTGTCCAGCGCTGTGTCCGGGTGGGACATCTTTGAGGCGCCCAGGCTCAAGATGACCACCCGGACCATCTCCATGACAATCAGAGGCTCGGACCGTCGGGCGGCGAACCGTTGGGTCCGTGAACTGATCGTCGGTGTGTTCGTCCCATCAAAGAACATCGACGAAGCCCTCGACGCCCTCGAATCGGTCACCCCCGACATCTACACCGCCGTTACGGCCGTGGGCGGCACCACGGTCCAAGTCGACCCGCCAGAGGCCGTCACGGTCGCCGGTGACGACTACATAGCCCAGTTCCACCTCATCGAACTCGAAACCACAAGCTAAGGAGCACCCCTAATGGCAGCAGTGAACACAAACGGGACCTACGTCCTCGACGGTGCAGTCCTCACCATCGACGTCGCCGGCACCCCCTACGAACTCGAATGCGCAGCAGAGTCGTTCGCCCTCGAGGTCGACAACAACATGCGGAGCCACCCCCGCACAGGATGCAAAGCACCCTATGAGGAGTACATCGACTCGTCACACACCGCGGTCTTGACCTACACCCACGGCTATGGCGCTGACGGCATCTTCGCGGTGCTGAACGCCCTGGTCGGGACGTCAGTGTCGTTCCTCCTCGAGACGAAGGACGGCGTCGTGTCGGCAGATTTCCCGACGTTCGCATGGGACGCAGTCGTACCAGGTGTGTCGCCGCTCCCAGCGACCTCGTGGGGCGAGTTCGCGGCCGGTGCCGAGATCTCGATCCCGGTCGAAGCTGGGACCCTCGTCGTAGCGACGGCCTGACCATGAGACCGGAGCAGCTCACCGGCTTCGACTTCCAAGCACTCCACAAGGCCTGTGGGAAGCCGTGGACGAAAGCGATGGAAGAAGGCGACGAACTCGCTATCTACGCCTACGTGTGGATCGTCGAGAAACGCGACGACAAGACCCTCACGTTCGAGGCTGTCCAGATGCGGACGTTCCAGGAAGTGATCGACCGGTTCACCGCCCTCAACGACGAGGCCGTGGACCCTACCAGCGACAGGAGTGGACCCGACTAGTGCTGTTCTGCGAGTTCTGGAACATGACCCCAAACGAGGCGCTCGCGATGCCTTTGGGACTGTTCAACGAGTTCGTGAAACACCAGAACGAGACGATCAAAGAACGCAAACGGCAACAGCGGCGACGGAACCGGAGGAGGTGAACTGTGGCGGCACCAAAGACACGATCGACAGGGATGCACGTCGAGGGCCTCAATCGGCTCCTATCGACGATGAACAAGATGGGGAAACAGATCACGGACGACACCCGTGACGCCTCCACACGTCTCGCTGAGGACTTCCTCCGTCACCTCCCAGCGTCGACACCTCCCCAGGCCAGGATCATCACCGGGTTCAAGGTGTACCGTGACAAGATCCCGAAGGTCGGGTTCCCAGCATCCCGCACCGCCGGCGTCTCGGGTGGCGCCAGGCTCGGCGAGTTCTTCTTCGGTCACGAGTTCGGCGGCCAACAGAAACCGACGACGCAGCAGTTCCCACCCAAACGCAGCGACGGGTATTTCTTTTACCGAACCCTCAACCAGCGTGGCCCCAAGCTCGCTGAGCAGTGGTTCGACTTCGTCACCGACCAGCTCGAGGACACCTGGAACCGAGGGGCGGCTTCGGTATGACGTCACGGGCGTTTGAGGTCAAGATCGTCGGTGATGTCCGTGACGCCAAACGGGCACTCCAGTCCATGGACGCCAACGTCTCCAAGTTCGGCCAGTCGATGACCGGTGTCGCCAAACTCATGGCCGGAGCGTTCGCCGTCAAACAGGTATTCGACTTCGGATCAGCGGCGGTGAAACGTGCCGAAGATATGCAGTCGGCATACGCAGCGACAGCCAAGATCATCGAAAACACCGGCGGCGCTGCAGGGTTGACCGCTGACGAAGTGAAGAAGATGAATCGGCAGCTCGCGTTTCAGACAGGGATTGACAAGGCTCTCGTCACCGAAGGCTCCAACATCCTCCTCACGTTCAAGGGTATCCGTAACGAGCTCGGCGAGGGGAACGCTGTGTTTGACCGGGCGAACATGTTGGCCCTCGACATGTCGAAAGTGTTTGGCCAGGACGTCAAATCGGCAGCCACCCAGCTCGGGAAGGCGCTCGAGGATCCGATCAAAGGTGTCGGAGCACTCGCCAGGGTCGGTGTCACGTTCACGAAACAGCAGAAGGACCAGATCAAAGCGCTCCAAGAATCCGGCGACCTCCTCGGCGCCCAACAGATCGTCCTCGACGCCCTCGAAGGTCAAGTCGGCGGCGTCGCGGTCGAAACAGCCGACGCGACAGCGATCATCTCCGCCGGCTGGGCCGAAGTGCAAGAAAAGCTCGGCAACGTCCTCCTCCCCGTCCTCGCTGCCGTCGCCACCTATGTCACCGAGACGCTCCTACCGGCGTTCTCGATGTTCACCGAATGGGTCACCGAGAAATGGAACGCCGTCACCGCCATGTTCCAGGGCGGCTCATCGGACCAGGTCAACACGTTCGTCGAATGGGCCAAAGAAGTCTTTGCGATCGTAAAGGACTTTGTCGAGATGGTCACAGCGATCGTGGAACGGTTCGTCCAATGGGGAACCGCTATCTGGGAGAACTACGGCGGGTCCATCAAGAAGGTATTCGCCGGCGTAGCTGGAGCGGTCAAAGCGAACGTCGATCTCGTCCTCGGGATACTCAAGAACCTCATCGCTTTTATCAAAGCTGTGTTCACTGGGGAATGGGGCGCAGCGTGGGACGCCGTCAAAGGAATGGTCGGGGCCTTCGTCGACTGGTTCACCACGATCCCAGGCAAACTGCTCGACATCCTCATGGGCGCGGTCGGGTTCGTCGGGAACGCCGCCGCCGACTTGGGGAAAGCGATTATCAACGGGATCATCGGATTCTGGAACAAGCTCGACCTCCAGATCACGCTCGGCCCGCTCCCTACGTGGATGCCTGGTATTGGTGGGAAACAATGGACGTCGCCCGACATGATCCCGGACCTCCCCAAGTTCGCCAAGGGCGGCCTGTTCACGACACCCACCGCTGGGATCATCGCTGAAGCCGGCACCGAAGCTGTCATTCCACTTTCACAGGCCGGTTCGATGGGGCTGGGCAACACCTACAACATCACCGTCCAAACAGGGGTCGGTGATGAGGTCGCGATCGGTGAGCACATCGTCGACCTCATCACCGCCTACGAGCGCTCCTCAGGGCAGGGCTGGCAGACTGCCGCCGCGACCGGATTCTGACACGTGGCGACCTACGACAAGCTGTGGACGTCGGACGGCAACAACGGGATCTTCGACTTCCTCGGGAAAGACAAAGACACGACGTCATGGGCGCACCCTGAAACGACCCGCGGATATGTCACGACGTCCCAGTCCACGACGAATGTCCATGTCTCAGCAAACGCTCTCAACCAGGCAACGAACGGGTCGCTCACCAACAACGCTTTCGACCAGTGGTGGAAAGCCGATTTTGGGGCGTCCGCTGGTGTGAAAGTCACCCGCATCGGGATCAAGGGCTGGTCAGCGACCGGGACCATCCCCCGCAACTACTACATCCTGGGATCAGTGGACGGCAAGTCGTGGGAAATCCTCTACAAGACCGTCGCGACCGGCCCGATCGGGGACGGCTGGTACACCGAGGCGGTCACGAACCCGACCACGTTCCGATACATCAAAGTCCTCAACTATGGCCTCGACTCTTACGGTGCGAACTATCTATGTCTCGGGGAAGTCGAATTGTGGGGGACATACAACGACTCTGTCACACACACGGCCCCGACACCGCCCTCCACGGGGGAACTCGAATACACGTCGGACCAGTTCGACGGGATCATCGACTTCCTCGGACATACCGGGGACCCGGACCTGTATCTGTTCTCGAACCCGGACCTCGACCTCGGATACGTCGACACGTCACAGTCCACGACATACGGCTCCCCAGCCTCCGGCGCGGTCGCCCAGCGCGTAACGGGCGGCTACATCTCCCACACCGACAACTACGCCAACTCGTGGTGGAAGATCGACCTCGGGGCAGACAACACAGCCCTCATCACACGGCTCGGGATACACGGAAAATCGTACACCGGGGACGAACCGCGAAACTTCCTCATCCAGGGGTCAAACAACGACACCGACTGGGACACCCTCGCGACGATCGTAAGCGATGGTCCCGCCATCAACGCCTGGTGGTCCACAGCGATCGCCACCGAAACCGAATACCGCTACTTCCGTATCTACCAGAACGGGGCGAACTCGTCCGGCAGATACTATCTCGCGCTCGGGTCCGTCGAGATGTGGGGCGAATACAACCCGCAACCGCCCCCGGCCCCCGTCACCGGCGACGACTGGCACACGACCAGGTTCCAGATCGAGATAGCGACCGGGGCGCTCGCAACCGAAATCGTCCCCGGAGGCGAATGGGACATCGACGACTGGGACGACGCAACAGACGCCCTATGGGGCGGCTCAGAACGTGTCTGGACCGACATCACCGACGACTACGTCTCGTTGAAAACGAAACGTGGCCGCGCCAAATGGGGAACCCACTACACAGCCGGATCAGCGACCCTGAAACTCTGGAACGGGCACGGCCTGTACTCCCCGACACAACCCATCGAAGCCGACATCAACCTCACCATCGGAACCTACGTCCGAATCTCAGCAATCCACAACTATATCGAATACCCAGTCTTCACCGGCACCGTCAGATCAGTCGACGACCCCGACACGCCCGGCAAGGTCCCTGTCACCACCGTCCAGCTCGTCGATGCGTTCTCGTTCCTCGCCGGTGTCAACCGGATCGCCGTATCAGCCGTCGGTGCATCCGAGAAAGCTGGCGCCCGTCTCGGTCGACTCCTCGATGACATCGCATGGCCCGACGACCAGCGGAGCCTAGGCACTGGTGTCGAGACGCTCCAGGCCACCACAAAGGCGGGGAACCTGCTCACAGAGATGTATCTCGTCGCCGACTCAGAAGGCGGCGAGCTCTACGTCGACCGTGACGGGAATATCGTGTTCCTCGACCGTGCCGCAGCAGACGCCCTCGCCGCCGCCGACCCACTCTTTACCGTTGCCGGCTACCCCGACCCGGCCAACAACGCACCGTGGCTGTGCTGGGCGACAATGGATACCGAATACTCCCTCGACCGTGTCCGCAACCACGTGTCGATCGGTCGGGTCGGCGGCACCGTCCAAGTCGACGAAGACACCGACTCGATCAACGCCTACGGGAAACGCACCGTGGTCCGTACAGATCTACTCAACGAGTCCGACACGTGGCCCGCTGCGCTCGCGACCCGGATCGTCGCCAACCGCAAAGACGTCCATGAACAGATCGACAAGGTCACCCTCACAGCCGGGAACAAAGACGAGACCGCCGCAGTCCTCGCAGCGGAGCTCGGAGACCCGATAAGGAGCCGCCGCATCATCGGTGTCGACCCTGACGACTACGAAGTCGACGCCAACGCCCTCATCCAGGGGATTGGCATCACTGCGAAACCTGCTGGTGAACGCACCGGTGTCCGCCGCGATGAATGGGCGATCACGTTCGCTCTCGACGACAACTACACCCCCGCATAAAAGGAGCATCCCAATGGCAAACCTTGACTCGTACGGCAACCCGATCAACCCCACGACTGGGACAACGATCGCCAAGGAATGGGGCGACGCCGTCGCGAACAGGGTCGTGAAAGTGTTCGCCGACTCAACTGAACGCGACCTTGCGATCACGTCTCCCGTCGAGGGGATGCTCATCTACCTCGAAACGAACGAACTCCAGGTCTACAACGGGGCCACATGGGTCACCCTCGTCCAATCAAACAAAGTCCAGGGCATCTCCGGCGGCCACAAACAGAACTCTGGAGGTCTCACCCTCACCGCGTCATATCAGGTCGCAGCAACCGAAACGATCGCGCTACCCACAGGGTGGACGACCATGAAAGTGATCGCCTGGGGGACCGTCCAATACGCCAACGTCGACGCCAACTTCCAAATGTCGGCCCGCATGGCGATCGACACAAGCGACGGGTCCGGCGCACAGTCCGGTGTCACCGCCTCGGGCGGGGAAGCGTCATCGTCACCGACTCATTCGTTTGACACGTCGGCGTCGTCGATCACGGTCGCCCTCGAGGTGAGGGCCGATTCGACGAACAAGGGCGGCACCATGAAGTACGCCAACTTCTCCTACATCCTTGTGAGGGTCGCCTAGATGCCGGGACACATCGCCCGCCAAACATCGCGCAAAGCGTTCGACGACAGCACCCGCCTGTCCCTCCTCGAAACGGACGCCGACGAAATGGCCGCCGACATCGCAGCGATACGGACCCTGCTCCAACGCCTCACGTGGGCGATCGTCGGAGCAGGGATCACGTTCAGCACCTCATCGATCCTGCTCGCAATCAACCTCACCGTGAACACCTGAAAGGACCAAGGACACAGTACACTGACACACGACCGGGACCAGGCCGACTGGGGATCGTCCAAGCTGTACCCTGACGGATCCCTCACCCCGTTCACGATCGACAAGATCGTCATCCACTGGGGCGGCAACACCGACCCAGACGGCGACGACAACCTCCCATCCGAAGCTGAGGAAGCCGCGATTCTGCGTTCCTGGAAGGCGTACCACATCGGCTCGAAAGGGTGGACCGACATCGCCTACAACACAGCGATCGGGAACACCGGCCTCAAATATCGATGCCGCGGATACAACCGTTCCGGTGCCACGTCGGGCGACTTCGACAACGACGGGATCCCGGAGAACTCAGAGGCGTACGCCCTCGTGTGGATCGGCGGCACAGCGGGACGCCCCTCTCTCGAGGCGTATCGGGCGATGGGGGAAGCCATCCGGGAGCTTATGGCCCTCTACGGGCCGCTCGAG
>QQUL01000256.1 GCA_008501565.1 Armatimonadota bacterium | reverse complement strand
CTCCGCCCCCCGGCGCCTCGCTCCGCTCGGCGCGTCCCCGCTTGCGGGGGACGGCAAAAAGTCAGGAGTCGCGGCCCGGTTGGATTTCCGGCTAGGTCTGAGTTGCTGCGTTGGCGACGGCGGCTGCGACGGCTCGGTGGACGGACACGTCCAAGGGATCGGGGAGCAACTCGTCCGCTGGCGACGCATCAGCGATCGCGTGTGCCGCAGCCCGCTTCATCGCGATTGTCACGGACGGCGCTCGAGCATCGAGTGCCCCTCTGAAGATTCCGGGAAAGGACAACACGTTATTCACGATGGATCCGTCGGCGGCAGCGGCAGCACCCGCTGCGATGGCATCGCGCGGGGTGATTTCAGGGAGTGGGTTGGTGAGGGCCATGATGATCTGGCCATCAACGACCCGATCGGGAGACAGAAGACCGGGCTGTCCCGTCGCCAGGACGAGTACGTCGGACGTCGCCACAACCCTGTCGAAATGATCATCCGTCGTGCCGATGTCGAACACGGCATCAGGAGCGGAAACCTCACGAAGGCGATCCGCGCCAATATCGGAAGGGTCGTACGCAGCAATGGCCTTGAAACCGAGGCCAGAGGCGAGCCCTGCAATGGCGCTCCCTGCGGCACCAAGACCGACCTGCCCGAACGAGAGGTCTCCAATCGACCGACCGGCCCGCCGTGCGGCCGAGATCACCGCGGCAGCGACGACAACGGCAGTTCCATGTTGATCATCATGGAAGACCGGGATGTGGAGCCGCTCCTCAAGCGATCGTTCGATCTCGTATACGGCGGGCGTTGCAATGTCTTCAAGGTGAATACCACCGAAACCCGGTGCAATACGAACAATGGTTTCCACCACATCCATCGGATCCGTGGCGTCGAGGACGACCGGGACGGCGTTCACGCCGACCATCTGGGCGTAGAAGAGAGACTTGCCCTCCATCACGGGAAGCGCGGCCACTGGACCGACGTCTCCGAGCCCGAGCACTCTCGTTCCATTCGTGACGATCGCAATGGTGTTGCCGCGCCATGTCAACGTGTCTGCGAGGGATTCGTCTTCCTGTATCGCCGTGACGACACGCGCTACGCCTGGTGTGTAGACCTCGCGGATGTCCTGCAGTGTTCTCACAACGGCGTTGGTTTCGATCTTGATCTTGCCGCCCTCATGCTGCGCCCACACCTTGTCAACCTGGCCCGGGAGCACCTCGACGCCCTCGATTGCATTCATCGCCGCCGCAATGGCTTCAATGGCTTCCTCACCGGGAGCGATGATCGCAACCTCCCGGATGTTGTGGTTTGCTCCAATGTGGATCGTCTCGATCTCGCCGATGTTTGCCCCATGCTCACCTGCCACCACCAGAGCCCTCCCGAGCAATCCGGGAGTACGAGCGGTTCTGATGCGAAAGACCTGATCGCGTTCAATCGATAGATCACCCATCAGGTAGCGCGATCCACGGTCTTGGTGTATTCAGCGAACCCGCGGACCTTCTCAAAGCCGAGGCGTCGGTAGAGCCCGACAGCCCCTGTCGGGTTCTCCGAATCAACGCCGAGCGTCGCATAGTCGAGTCCGCTGTCACGGAACGCCTTCATCGACTCCGTGATGAGGAATGACGCAAGGCCGCGGCCCCGGTGCGAGCGTGCGGTCCCGAGTCCTTCGACCCAGCCCTCGGTATATCCGCGAGCCTCCCAATCGTCGGGATACACCGCACTCATCACATACGACACAGGGCGGTCGTCCTCCATGACCGCAAACGAGGCATCCGGACGCTGCATCTCCACGGATCGCGCCTCCCACATCTCAAGCGTCCAGGGCTGTGAACCACGGTGATCTCGAAACGCGTCGTTTCGCACCGCAAGTGCATCCTCGGTCGGAACATCATCGAACGCAACCAGACGCAGCCCATCAGGCAGGGAGAAATCTTCGATCGGCTCGGAGAGATCGCGCCGAAGCTCATCGATGAACATGGAAGCTTCGTAGCCGTGTGCCTCAAGGAGCTTCCTCTTGTCCGGTCGCGTCGGAAACACAACCTGGTGATATCGGATCGGAAGGTTGATGTCCGTGGTCGCGACCCGCTCAGCTCCACGATTCATCCACCATGCAAGAGCGAACTCCATGAGTTCCGGGGTGCGGTGTTGGGGGTGGATGAAGTTCTCGTCATAGACCTTCCACGCTTCGACGGGTTCTGGAACGAGCTGGTTCCACAGAGAAACGAGCACCGTGCCATCATCTCGAACCGCAAGCAGAGTGTCGGTTTCAACCTTTGACATCGGGCTGTTGAAGCGGTCAGCGATCTGGGCAGCGGTCTCTGAAAACGAGTCGTCAGCGATGAAGCATGCGTGTTGCAGTGCTGCAATCGCCTCGGCGTCGTCACGGGTGGCAGCCCGCCACGAGACACCCTTGATCTCGGGCAGCGGAACGCTCACGACGGCTCCACCTCTCGGTGGTCGTCCATGCGGAAGCGGTCCCTGAAGGCGAATGGGACCGCGGCCAGAACGACGAAACATGTTCCTGTGACAATCGACAGCGAAAGTCCGTAGCCGCTCCCTGAATGGTCGACGAGACCGACCATCGCCATGAGTTCGGTCACAACAACGGCGACGGTCACCGCCACCGATCCGGCCGCGAGCAGCCACAACAGGTACATCCAGATGAGTCTGTGCGTCTTCATGTCTTCCATCCGAGGCGTTTCAGTCGGTAAAGGTAGAACCCTGGGCGTATTGCGATGATCATCCGAACTCGCTGGTGCTCCCGGCGTTTCAGTTGGTGAACGTATGGGCTTGGGGGGAGGCCCATCGCCTCGCGACCCGCGCGTATCCTTCGCCGGATCTTTCAGAATCACCAACTTCAAGGCCGAGAAGACTGTCTCGCACATCGCCGGCGCTTTCGTCGAAGACAAGGTCGCTTTCATTGAAAAGCGTCGCAACCCGTCCATAGTCGAGCTCCACCATGGCATCAGGAGTGAAACCGACCAGCCAGCGCTCAAGTTCGTTGAGGTGCTCGATCGGCCCCTCAGGAAACCCGGCAGCCTCAAGGACCGAAGCGGCCCACCGCACACGATCGACCGCCTCGCCGAGTGACGTGCGGTATCGGATGGATGTGATGGCATCATCGCTGTACACATCCCGCTCGGCAGGATGGAAGGCACAGAACCAGCGAAGCGGGACATGCCACGCCATTGACAGGATGAAGGATCGGCCGATCGCGCTGGCTCGCTTCAGCCTCGAGAGCTCAGCGATCGCGTAGAGACGCTGTTCATTGGAAACCAATCCAGATTCGGGGTTCTGCCGGTTGAGGGCCACGACACCTTCAAGCATCCGGAGGCGCGCATTCCGCGGGCAGGCGTACTGGGTGTCGTGCCACATCGTGAAAATCGCATCGTCGGTCGTGGATTCGCTCCACACGAAGTCGTCGTCGAGGGCAAGCACTCCAGGCGCATTCACCCCCCGATGGGGTGGAAGACCGGCGACTTCGATCGATGGGATGTACACACGCAGGTACGCCGTTGCAATCATGGTTTGATAGTAGACGCCGCGCCCAGGGTTCTACGCGGGATCGGCGACACCCGTCAGCTCGGAGACCGAGAACGACTTCTCGCTGTGACGAGTCGGACGAGGCCGGTATCATGTGCTTGCCCGATGAGACGATCCCGGCGGAGGCCATCTTGGGAGTCTTCGACCTTGTCGATACCGAAAGCCACGAATCCGTTCATTTCGGAGTAGATCACAAGTCGGGTCTCCGATCGATCATCGCCATTCACGACACCACCCTCGGCCCCGCTCTCGGCGGGACCCGGTTCTATCCCTACGCCTCGGAAGACGAAGCCCTCGTTGACGTGTTGCGCCTGTCGAAGGGCATGACCTACAAAGCCGCGTGCGCCGGACTCGACCAGGGAGGTGGAAAGGCCGTCATCATCGGCGATCCATCGGAGCTTCGATCAGACGACCTGTTCTTGGCGTACGGACGGTTTGTGGACTCACTCGGCGGCACCTACATCACGGCCGAGGATGTCGGGACCACCGTTTCGGACATGGCGATCGTCAGACAAGTGACCGACCACGTGAGTGGCCTCCCGATGGAGATGGGCGGGTCAGGCGATCCATCGCCAGCAACGGCGCGCGGGGTTGTCTCGGCAATCGAAGCCGTCAGCGAGCACCTCTGGGATACCGACGAGCTTGCCGGAAGAAGAATCGCGATCAAAGGCATCGGGAAGGTTGGCTTCTCGCTCGCGGAACGACTCCACCGGCGAGGAGTCGAACTCGTCGTCGCCGACATCAACACATCCGCGACAGACCGGGCAGCGTCCGACCTCGGTGCCAAGGTCATATCGGTGGACGACATCCACGCCGTGGACTGTGACATCTTCGCCCCGTGCGCACTTGGAGCAGACTTCAACGCCGTCACCATCCCCCAGCTCGCCTGTTCCGCCATTGCGGGATCGGCCAACAACCAACTCGCGACACCGGCTGACGGCATTCGCTTGAAGGATGCCGGCATCACCTACGTGCCGGACTTCGTGGCAAATGCCGGTGGCATCATCAACATCGCGTCCGGCGAGGGTGGCTACTCAACCGAAAAAGCCATCGCCATGATCGACCGCATTCGCTCAACGGTTGCGAATATCCTCACCAAGGCAGTTGAGCTCGATATCGACACCCACGCAGCAGCTGTACTGGTCGCGGACGAACGGATCGCAGCAGCCAAGCAACAAGAGGAGACACCGTGACGCTTGAACTCGACAGTGTGATCGACCACAACGCACTTGGACTCTCCGACGAAGACCTCATCTCCCTGTATCGAAACATGGTGCTCGCTCGCAAGCTCGACGAGCGAATGTGGGCGCTCAACAGGCAAGGTCGCGTCCCGTTCGTCGTCTCTGTCTCTGGTCACGAAGCAACGCAGGTTGGGGCGGCAGCAGCCATCGACCCGTCGCGGGATTGGAGTCTCCCGTACTACCGGGACGCCGCCTTCGCCCTTGCGATAGGGATGTCCCCAGAGGATGTTCTTGCCGGTGTCTTCTCCAAGGCGTCTGATCCATCGAGCGGTGGACGTCAGATGCCGGCCCACTGGTCCGAGCCTGACCTCAACATCTTGACCCAGTCATCGGTGATCGGTGTGCAGTATCCCCACGCATGCGGAATCGCCTACCAACTCCAACGATCGGGGAGCGACTCGGTCGTGCTCGTCGACGGGGGCGAAGGATCGACATCGGAAGGCGACTGGCACGAAGCCATGAACTTTGCCGGCATCCACAAGCTCCCCGTCATATTCCTCATCCAGAACAATCTCTACGCCATCTCGGTGCCAGCTGCGTCTGGGGTTGCCGGACAGGTGGCCGACAGGGCCGCTGGGTACGGGATGCCCGGAATTGTCGTAGATGGAAACAATGTCCTTGACGTGTATGGAGCGATGACTGCCGCTGTGGACCGAGCGCGGTCAGGTGAAGGCCCGACATTGATCGAGGCCAAGACCTATCGCTACTACGCCCACACATCAGATGACGACGACAAGCTCTACCGCAGCAGAGAGGAGGTCGAACTCTGGCGCCGCAAGGATCCGATTCCGGCCTTCCGCCAATATCTCGTTGAGCAACGCGTGCTTTCGGATGCACTTGAGAAAGAGATCGATGCCGAGGTCACGGAAACGATCGCCACTGCTGTGAAGTCCACCGAGAGTTCCCCAGATCCGACCGATCCGCTGTCGCATGTCTATGCGAATCCGATCGAACCGGAGACCGCCGTGACCGAGATTGAGCAGGAACCCGACGGTGAACAGGGAAATCTGATCACTGCAATCAACAGGGGACTCCATTCGTTGATGGCGTCAGATGATCGGATGCTCGTGTTCGGTGAGGATGTTGCTGACCCCAAAGGGGGCGTGTTCAAGGCGACGAAGGGTCTCACGGACGCCTTCGGGGCGGACCGTGCGTTCAACACTCCCCTTGCCGAGGCGCTCGTGATCGGGCTGGGTGTTGGCATGGCTGCCGCAGGGGCCAGGCCGTGCGCCGAAATCCAGTTTGCAGACTTCATCCATCCGGGTTTCAACCAGATCGTGTCGGAGCTTGCACGGATCCACTATCGCTCCAACGGTCGCTGGAACATGCCCATGACGATCAGGGTTCCGTACGGCGGCGGTATCCATGGAGCGATGTACCACTCACAGTCGATCGAGGCGTTCTACTCACACGTGCCCGGTTTGAAGGTCGTTGTGCCTTCAACTCCAGCTGATGCCGTCGGTCTGCTTCGCTCAGCGATGGAGGATCCCGATCCTGTCATGGTGCTCGAACCGAAGAAGCTCTACCGGCTTGCGAACGGACCGATCCCGACAGGCGATCACCGTGTTCCGATTGGGAAGGCAGCGCTTCGCCGGATTGGGAGTGATCTGACGATCATCGCCTATGGGACGATGTCCCACTTCTCCGTCGAGGCAGCTGGCAAGCTCGCTGAGGAGGGCATCGAGGCCTCCGTACTGGATCTTCGATCACTCCGACCGCTCGACTGGCCTTCGATTGAGGCTGCGGTCAAGCGCACCTCAAAGGTTCTGATCGTTCATGAAGACAACAAGTTTCTCGGATTTGGCGCCGAGGTCGCTGCCCAGATTGGTGAGAAGTCGTTCGAATGGCTTGATGCCCCGGTGAGCCGATACGCGACGCCCGAGATCCCTGCCTTCCCGTTTGCCCTCGCCCTCGAAGCCCAGGTCATGCCGAACGTCGAGGGAATCATCGAACACGCACGGGCACTCGCCCACTACTGACCGTGCCCGCCCCGCGTACCCAGGGTTCCAGTACACGATTTTTACCTACTGGAGCCCACAGAACGATAGAGACATGACGCCCGTGCTACGAACCAGGGCCGCTCGGCCGAGCGACGTCGCCGCGATCGCGGCGTTCACGACGGGAACGTTCGACTGGGGTGACTACGTCCCAGAGTCGATCGCTGGATGGATCGACGATCAGTCCGGCTACGTGCTTGTCGCGACCGACGGCGACGATTCGCCGGTGGCAATCGGCCGAGCGACGCTTCTCACGCCACAGGAGGCCTGGCTGCACGCAGCGCGTGTACATCCCGATTGGCGCGGCCGTGGTATCGCGAGCCAGATGGCAGTCGAACTCACCGACTGGGCGAGGGATCGCGGTGGATTGGTTGCCCGGCTCATGATCGAAGAGAACAACACTGCGTCAATCCGAAACATCAACAAGACTGCCTTCCGCAAGACGGCAGTCATCCATCGTGGCTTTCGCACACTCGGCCAACCCGCACCCCACCTCAACGGGAACGGTGGATCGCGTCGTCGCTCCCCCCTCACCGCAAGGGAAGGCAACCGCGCCGACGCCGAACTCGTCGCGGCCGCCTGGTCGACAAGTGAGGCGGGGCGGGCACTGCGCGGACTGATCGCTGAATCGTGGTCGTTCTATCGGCTCAGGCGATCCGATGTCGACCGTGCAGCGCGAGAGGCACGGCTGTGGGAGGTCGGCAGCGCGTGGGCCATCACCTCCGAGGACGACGGGCGGTTCAACGTGCTGATGCTCGATACATCGCCGACTGATGCTCCCGATGTGATCCGCGCCTTGGTTGACCTCGCGACCGACCGCGAAGCATCAGAGTTCAGTGCGTGGGCCGCAGACTGTCCGTGGCTGGTCGAGGCGCTCATGGCTGCGGGATGTGACACCGAGCCGAGCGGTATCTACGCCCAGGCTCTGTAGAAGAAGCACTCAACGCTCATCGCGTGGCCGATCGTCCTGCCTCATGCGATCCCGATACACCTCGATCGGATGCAAGATTCTGTATTCGTCGGTGAGGAAGCGACGGAGTTGCATCTCGCAGCCCGCGTTTGCCGATACAACGGTTGTGATCCCCGAATCTGTGATCCGATCTGCCTTCGCCCGGCCGAGCTGCGCCGATACCTCGGGAAACTCGATCTGGTAGATGCCGGCTGCCCCACAGCATTGGCCTCCCCGATCGACCGGAACCGGTGTGTATCCGGCCGCAGCGATGACGGCATCCACAGCGGTCGCTGCGCGCTGTCCGTGCTCGAGG
>QQUL01000310.1 GCA_008501565.1 Armatimonadota bacterium | reverse complement strand
ATGGAGCGCGCCTCGTCGAACCCACCGACGCTTGGCTCTCGGAGCCGTCACAAAGCTGATTCCAGTTGCTCATCGTGGCATCAATCGTCGCTACCGAGCGTCGCACCTCGTACCACTCCAAGACTAACTCCCCTTTGCCTGGGAATTGATCGTCGAAGTCGCCGTTGACGTACCGGAATAGGACGAGCGCCAACTGGGTGGAGATGAACTACTTACTTGTAGTACGTCAGGCCACTTCACAATGAGTCGTGGTACCCGGACCCACATCGCGCAGCCGGATCGCATGTGCATCGGTGGGTCTTGAGCACATCGCCGCGAGCGTGGGCCCGGTAGGACTTGAACCAAAAGTATCGACCCAAACCCACAGATTTCAGCCTGTCCATCTCGCAACGAATCGTGAGAGTGGCCCCAGCATTGAAGGAACCAATGCAGCGCAGACGGGGTGGGTATAGAGCACAGCCCCGCGAGAGTGGGCCCGGTAGGACTTGCACCAGAAGTATTGACCCCAACTCACATTGCCCAGATGGGCCATTTCGCAAGTGGGAGTGGGCCCGACATTGAAGGAACCAATGCAGTACAGACGCGGTGGGTATAGAGCACAGCCCCGCGAGAGTGGGCCCGGTAGGACTTGAACCAAAAGTCTCGAGTCGAATCCACCTCGCCCAAACGAGCCACCTTGCAATGAGTCGTGACAGGTGACAACATATCGATCTGCCAAAGCAGCGCAAGAAACGGTGGGTCTTGAGCACAGCTTCGCGTCAGTGGGCCCGGTAGGACTTGAACCTACGGCCAAGCGATTATGAGTCGCCTGCTCTAACCAACTGAGCTACGGGCCCGCGGATGGGATTGTACGGTCGGAAGCGAATCAGATCAGACCGCTGAGATCGCCAGCACGCGGCGAAACGGTCCGCGACGGATGGTTCCCGGGATCGGTTGCAATCGGTTCTTGGAATTTGGCGGGGTGTGGGGAAGGCCACCCCTACGGTTGTGTACCGACACCCACCGAGGTCCCCTCGGGCGGTGTTTCTGCATCTGTGAATCGGCAGCTCAGCCCGTGACCCAGTTCGCGGGTGGATCTGCGAAGTCTGAGCCGGCCACCGTTGGTCAAATCGTTGAAGACCTCAAATCCTCGCTCGTGCACCGCAATGTGGTGGTGGAACCAACAGAGCGGAACGAGATTCTCGGGATCGGTCATCCCACCGTGTGACCAAGGAAGTCGATGATGGATCTCTACTCGGTAGGTCGAATCGCAGCCGTCGATGGCACAGTGGCCGTCGGTCGTAGCGAGAATCGCCCTTCGGAGAGTCGGCGGAATCGTCCGTGTCAACCGCCCGTATCGCATCGGAATGCCATCCTCCGCGTTGACCGTGACCTCGGACACCGAGTTGCACACAATCGCCGACAATGCCTTCACGCCTATTCGTGGTCCGGCCTCGAGGTGCATGCTTCTCCGACCGTTGGATGCAACCGCGTCCACGGCATCAACGAATACGGTCACGTGTGCCTCCGGCGACGCACCACCCGATACCAGCTCGTAGAGTGCCGTGGCTCGTCGCCATCCAGCCCCAGGTCTGGTTCCGTCGGGAAGGTCTGGCAACCGGTCTGCGAGCTCTGTCAAGGCGTTGTCCACGACTGACCCCGCCACACCGTCAAGTCCACCCGTGAGCTTCCACCACGACTTGTCCAACGATGGCTGCATCACGAGGTAGCGATCATCGGTGGTACGAGTTTCGTCTCGTTCGTATATGTCGCGCCGTTTGGCAACGGTTCGACGGACTGCCGCTATGTCGAGATGATCGAGCGTGCTGTCCTCGTCCTTTAGGCGTGCAACCGCTTCGATTCTGTCGAAAGACCGGCCGTCGGCGAGTGCTTCGCGAAGGTGCGGCCGGTCTGCGGTTCTTCGCATTGCGGTCACCAGCTTCTTGGCTGTGTCTCGGCCGCAATCGAGCCGGGCAGCGGTCCACTCAATCATCGACTGTGACCCGTCAGACCACCATGTCTGGCGACGGTCCAGTTCTTCCAGAATCTCGATCTCGATCCCTCGGGCCTGGGCGATTCGCTCGTCAACGGCGGCGAGCACCTGTTCGAGTTGATCGGTTGTGTGTCCTTGCCACTTCATACGGACAACATATCAACCGGGTGTGACAGTTTGTTGCCGCGGTCGACCCGGAAAGCAGGAAGCCTCGGATTGTTCCGAGGCTTCCTCAATGCTGGGCGCTTACCACACAATCTCATGAGCCATGATCGGCCCGTCGCAAGCGACGTGAAAGTATCGATTGTCAGCGCATATCCCGAGGACATCGGTATCCCCGAAAGCCGCGAACTGTCAACGGTCTTGAACGCCCACAAATGTTTGACATACGTTGACAAGAAGGAAAGCGGACGATCGCGACCGACTGAGGATCGGTTGGCCGGTGTGAAAGCTGGTCCGAGGGTTCGAATCCCTCACCCTCCGCTGCATGAGTGGTCAGTCCCGGTCAATGCCACCGTATGGGATGCCTGCAAGGTGAGACATGTCGCGGTCGAACGTGGTCAGGTCATCGATGGTGAAGGCCGCAAGTGAACGATGACCGAGGGCCCTCGCAAGGACCTGCATCAGCTCAACTGATGCCCTGAAGAACCGGTCGAGGCGATGAGCCGCCTCGTCGACGGGGAGCCGGTCACGAAGGTCTTCTCGCTGGGTTGCGATTCCGACTGGACAGTTGTTGGTGTGGCAGGCACGCATCCCGATACAGCCGATCGCCTGCATGGCCGCGTTCGACACCGCAATCCCGTCTGCGCCCAACGCCATTGCCTTCACGAAGTCTGCAGGTGTCCTCAGACCACCGGTGATGATCAAGGTAATGTCCGATTCCGACACGTCGAGATACCGTCGAGCTCTCGCCAACGCAGGGATCGTTGGTACCGAGATGTTGTTGCGGAACAGCAGCGGCGCAGCACCCGTCCCTCCCCCACGACCATCAAGAATGATGTAGTCGACGCCTACTTCGAGTGCCGCCTCGATATCGGCCTCGATGTGTTGGGCCGAGAGCTTGAAGCCGATTGGGATGCCTCCGGTTCGTTCACGGACCTCAGAAGCGAAGTCCTTGAAACCATCGGTCGAGTCCCACTCGGGGAATCGGGCAGGCGAGACCGCGGGAGTGCCAACCGGGATCTCGCGAACCTCTGCAATCTTTGCCGACACCTTCGGTCCCGGCAGGTGGCCTCCGGTTCCTGTCTTGGCGGCCTGACCACCCTTGAAGTGGAAGGCCTGGACCCGGTCGAGTTTGTCCCAGCTGAACCCGAACCGTGCCGATGCCAGCTCATAGAAGTATCGGCTGTTCTCAGCCTGTTCTTCGGCGAGCATCCCACCTTCACCGGAGCAGATCCCGGTTCTTGCCAGTTCGGCGCCACGTGCGAGCGCCACCTTGGCCTCCTGGGATAGTGCACCGAAACTCATGTCAGAAACGAACAGTGGAATGTCGAGATGCAAGGGTTTCGCCGCGCTCGGGCCGATCACGATGCTCGTGTCGACGGGCTCATCGTCAAGGAGCGGAACCGTGGCGAGCTGTGCCGTGACGATCTGGATGTCGTCCCACGACGGCAGCTGCGAGTGCGGGACACCCATGGCACCAATCGGTCCATGGTGACCGACCTTGTCGAGACCGTTCGTTGCCAGCTCCCGGATGAAGCTCACGTGCGGTTCGTCCGGCGTCCCGTGGTGATCCTGATACACACCCTGATACGCATCCCTGTCGTACGGCTGCGGATTTGTTTCGGCAAACGCAGCTACTTCGTTGGCATCGACCCAGATCTCCCCGTCGTCGACCCCCGACGTGAACTTGTGAATAGCCTGGGATGTGTCGTAGGCCGACACACCGGTGTCATAGCGGTAGTCCCAGTTGTGCACACCGCAGACGAGGTCATCACCGATGATCGATCCGTCGGAGAGAAGAGCGCCACGATGAACGCACCGACCGTACAAGACAGAGTGGCCAACGCCGTCGGGCCAACGGACGATCACCAGATCGACCCCCTCAACCAGGGCGTGGCCCAGGTCACCCGGTTCCAGCCCTGCCCAACTAGCAACCGTCGATTTGCGCACCGAGTTCCTCCTCCTGCGGCTGGAGATAGTGGTACCGATACACCTCGCGGTACCCGAGTCTGTCGTACAACGCGAGCGCGGCATCATTCGTTCCGAGGACCTGCAAACTCATCGTGTCACAGCCGCGTTCGACAGCCCACGCTGTCGCGGTGTTCATCAGGGAGCTTGCCACTCCCCTGCGGCGGGCATCAGGAGCGACAGCAACCGAATAGACCTCTGCGACACGGCCGCTCGCTGCCACGAGCGCGACGCCGATGCCCGGTAGGCGGAGCCCGGCGGCACGATCCTCGATTCGTCCCAACAGTCGTCGCCACGCTGGTTTCGACGACGGTGCCCTCTGGTTCAGAACATTGATATCGGCGAAGAATCCCTCGTCCGTGACCGGGACCACTTCGATGCTGCCGGAGGATGCAACAGCGGTGACCGGTCCCGTCATCACGACGGTGTCGTCGAAGGATCGATAGCCCCATTCGGTCGAGACGGCAGCAACTGTTTCGTCCGAAAGCAATGGGGTCACCCGCACAATCGGTGCGCCGCCACGTTCAGCCAGCCAAGTCGAGATGGCACCGAACGCCTCGGGATCGGTGCCCGGTGACCCGACCGCAGTCGCACAATTGACACGTCGCGTGAAGCCACCGTTGGAATGCAGTGTCCACCCAGCGATCCGGGTGGACTCGTCCGAGGTCCACGTGTCGTACAGGGCTCGTTCAAGGTCGGTGATCTGGACCGTCACGTTTCGACCAGATAGGCCGTGAGGGCATCGGTCATCTCCTTCGGAAACCGCATCGGACGACCCTGTGGATTCACACACGCACCGTGGACCACTTGCGTCGCGAGGACCTCATCGCCCCGAACGATGCGCTGACCGAAACGCGTGCTCACCCGACGGACATCCTCGACCCATGTTTCCACCACGAGGTCGTCGCCCTCCAATCCCGAAGCCAGGAACTTCGTCTCGATCGATGACACGACGACCTGGACACCCATGTCCGCGAGGCCAGTGAGTGTCCATCCGACCGCTCGGAACAGATCGATTCTTCCGACCTCGAAATACTGGATGTAGACGGCATGGTTCAGGTGACGGTACGGATCGAGTTCGTAGAACCGAACCCTGATGGGTGTCCTGTGAATCATGCCAGCACGGTACACGAACCGGTGCGAGCCCCATTCGACGGCGTTTCCATGGCTGACAGGTAACTAGTTACCTAGTTCTTTTCAGTATGGATATCAAGGGTGTCTAGTTAGGGGTCGATGCAGGTCTTGAAACCATGAAACGAAAGAACCACATCATGCAAAACACCACTTCACGACTCGGCCGAATGCTCATCGTTGTCACGATGTTCGCCGCGTTCATTGTCACCTCAGTCGCAAACTCTCCAGCCCAGGCCGCGCCTATCGACTGCAGCCGCGGTATCAACCTTTCCTTCGAAGATCCAGTGATCACATCGAACTGGACAATCGTTCCAGCGACGCCGGGATGGTTCACAACGGATAAGGGCATCGAGATCTGGAAATCCGGGTTCAACAAGGTTCTTGCACCTGATGGCAAGCAACTCTCTGAGCTACAGGGAAACAACAACAGCGCAAACTGGCAGGACATCCCAACCTTTGGCGGCGACGAGATCGAGTGGAGCTTCTATCACCGGGGCCGCCAGGACAACGACACGGTGGTCGTCAGGCTCGGGTCGACAGGCACACAGACCGACGAAGGAACCTACACCACGGGAACAGAAGCTTTCGAGAAGTACGGCAAGACCTATGTCGTACCGGACGGTCAGACCACAACCCGCTTTGTTCTCGATCCGGTTGATCGCGGAAGTGTCGGCAATCTCGTCGATCTGGTGGAGTTCGCTCTCACCTGCGAGATTGGCCTGGAGACGACTTTCACCGGATCGACGGACACCGACGGATCCGGAACGGTCACCGTCGGTGATGTGTACGACCTCTCATATGTGGTCACCAATCTCGGGACCGCGACACTCGCATCAATCGACGTCGCGGAGGGACTCGGCGACACCGTCACGTGTGACGATGCGACGTTGGTGCCCGGCGCCTCGACGCAATGCTCCGCCAGCCACAGCATCACACAACCAGAGATCGATGCCGGCGCGGTTGAGAGTTCCGCAACCGCTTCAGGAACCGACGCAGCGGGTGTCACCGTCGATGCTTCCGACGTCGTCTCGGTTGCTGTTGACCAACTGCCTGCCGTATCAGTCGAAAAACAGGGTGCCGTCGACGGGGGCATTGTTTCACCGGCCAGCCGACCCGATGAGGGAGACGCTATCGACTACAGCTTCCTTGTCACCAACAACGGGAATGTCACACTGTCAGATACTCAGATCACCGATCCGCTGATCGACTCGGTCGTCTGCCCCGATACTCCCCTCGCCCCCGGCGACAGCCACACATGCAGCGGAACGTACACGCTCCAACAAGATGACATCGACCTTGGAAGCGTCGACAACACGGCAACCGTTTCGGCAAACCCACCGGTTGGTGACCCAGTTGGCAACACAGACTCAGTCACGGTGACCATCGATCAGGTGACCTCGCTCGATATCTCGAAGACGGCTACTTCTTCCGACTACGACACCGTTGGCGAAAAGGTTTCCTATGAAATCACGGTGGTGAACACCGGGAACGTTGAGCTCGTGAATGTCAGCGTCAACGACCCGAACGCCGATGACGGCTCAATCGCATGCACGCCGACCATCCCGAGTTCATTGCTGCCGGGAGCAACCCTCACGTGTGCTGCAACTCATACGGTGACGCAGGAAGATCTCGACAGCGGCTCGATCACCAACGTGGCATCCGCGGCTGGCGTCGGTCGGTTGAACGACGTGACGGCATCCGACGACTCTGACAGCGTTGTGGTGGAGGGCATCCAGAACCATGATCTCGAGTTCTCCAAGGCTGCTGAGAGCACTCCGGTTGGTGACGGGACGTTCCTTACGAAGTACACGCTGACGGTGGCCAATACCGGAAACGTGACCGCCGAGAATGTTCAGATGACCGACGATCTGGTTGCCGTGTTCGGTGACGGTCACTTCGCTGTCGATACTGTCACCTCGGCAACTCTGGCGATCAATCCCGGCTACGACGGTGCAGATGACATCAACCTTCTGGTCGGGGATGATGACCTGGCGCCGGGTGCATCGGCCGTTGTCATCCTGGACGTCATCGTGGATCCGATGGGTGTGGCCGGTGCGTTCAGGAACGTCGCCACCGTACTTTCGGAAGGTGTGCAGCAGACGAATGAATGGACCGATGTAGCCGACGTCGCGTTTGATGTCGCCTTTGATCTCACGATCGACAAGACAGCCAACGCTTCAGCTGCCCCCGGCGACAATGTGACCTGGACCCTTGTTGTCGGAAACGCGGGACCGTCAGCCGTCCTTGGCCCGATCACGGTGACCGACACGCTTGACGACACGCTCGAGTTTGTCAGCGGTGGCGGCGACGGATGGTCATGTGCGCACGCACACGGAACGGTTTCGTGCACAAGCACGGTTCCGCTCGCATCTGGTGCATCAAGCACGATCGAGATCGTGACCACGGTCAACGCTCAGATCGGTGATTCCGTAACCAACTCAGCATCGGTCGTCTCTGCGGACGCTTCGAACGAATCTGACCCGTCGAACAACGTCGATAGCGCTACGGTCGACATCGATTCCCTTCCCATGACTGGTTTCGAGACCACGGATGTGGCGGGCGCCGGATTGGCCAGCATCATCTTTGGACTCATGCTTCTCATTGCCACGAGCCGCAGCCGGAGGCGCCAGACCGAGATCTCCTGAGGGAAGGACGGGGCCTAGACAAACCCGTGCTGTCGCCAGGCTTCGTACACGCCGATGGCTGCTGCGTTTGCCAGGTTCAGGGAACGACCCCCGGGAGCGATGGGGATCCTGACCCTCTCTGAGATACGGGGATGATCGAGGATCTCCGACGGAAGCCCGTC
>QQUL01000209.1 GCA_008501565.1 Armatimonadota bacterium | reverse complement strand
CGTGGAAGGCCGCAAAGGCTTGACCCACACCCTGGCCCTGTTCGTTGAACGGGTGGATCATCTGCTGTATGCCACGCCTGATGTCGAAGCAACCATCGCTGAGGTCAGTGAATTGTTTGGCATCGGTCCCGTCGTCGGTGGACGCCATCCCGGCCTCGGGACGCGCAACGCTCTGATCCGGCTCGGCCCTCGACGCTACTTCGAGATCATTGGTCCCGATCCCGATCGGGAGTTCGACGGCCTCCCGACGGTTGTCGGCCTCGACACGCTTGAGACACCGCGGCTCGCAAGCTGGGCAGCTCACTCCAGCGACATCGAGACAACCCTCGATCTGGCTGCAACGGCCGGCATTGATCTGGGTGACGCCGTGGACGGCATGCGTGAGACAACAGACGGAACGGTGCTTTCGTGGATGTACACCGACCCGTACCGCGATCGACTTGGTGGAGCGGTCCCCTTCTTCATCGACTGGGGCACGGGCGCACACCCAGCCGACGACCTCCCGGATGGATGCTCCCTCACCAATCTCGTGATTGAGCACCCGAACCCTGATGCCGTGAAAACGGCGCTCCAAACCTTCGGCATTCAGATGGACGTGTCGAGCGGTCCGATGACGAGACTCGTGGCGGACATCGAAACACCGAACGGCTCGTTGAGGCTGGACTGAGTCAAGACGTAAACCTGCGGATCGCTTCGGTGAGGACTTCCGCAACCCGGGTGACTTCATCCAGATCAACCCGCTCGTCGGGGGCATGGGCCGTTGCGACGTCTCCCGGGCCGTACACGGCTGCGACCGCGTTGGCTTCGTTGATCCAGAGCGCCATGTCACAGCCGTACGATGCGCCGACGACTCGGGGGCGTGTACCGCTGGCTGCCTCGGCTGCGTCGCCGAGCGTCTGAACGAGATGCGTGTCCGGGTTGACCGATGACGATCCGAATGCGGCTCCGGTTCTGACAACCGAAGGTGGGTGGGCATCGAGCCACCGATCACCGGCGATGGCTTCACTCAGTGTCCGGGCGAAGCGCGCCTCTGCCTGAGGAATCGTCTCTCCGAGAGCGACACCGACACGAATATCGGCTTCCAGATGGTCCATCACGTTGGATGCCCACTCGCCTCCCCTGACAATGCCGACCGTGGTGGGATACGGAAGACCGAGCTCGGTCATGAGCGGATTCGTCTCGGCATCATTGAGCTCGTTTTCGATTCGACGTAGTGCGCCATAGACCGTGATGAAATGATCGAGCGCCGACTCGCCGTCGCGGCGCTTTGCAGCGTGCGCGCCGCGGCCGGCCACACGGATCGTGAACGTCAACGCTCCGCCGTGAGCAGCAACGATCTGGGGACCCTCGGGTCCCGAGCTTGGCTCGGCCACGATCACGGCATCACCCACCCAGCCCCGTCGGATCGCGGCAAGGGTTCCGCATCCCCCGTCCTCCTCACCGGATACAACCACGAGACATACTTCGCCGGCAAAGTCGCGAGGACCGTCAGCGATCAGGTTGAACACCTCGACGCAGGCAACAACGCCCGCCTTCATGTCACATGCGCCGCGTCCAAAGAGAGTCGATCCCCGAAGCTCGCCACCAGGGTCGACACTCCAGGTGTCAGGGTCGCCGATCGGGACGACGTCAACATGACCGGTGAGGACCACAACGGGTCCCGGCCGGGATCCCACGGCCCGTGCAGCAATGACGGGGACCTCGTTGCGTTCGACTTCGATGCCGGGATAGGCGGGATCCTTCTGTAGCTCGGCCATCGGTGTGATCCATTGATCAACCTCGTCTGCTTTGGGGGAAATCCACGAAGCCACAAGGTCAATCGCGGCGTGTTCGGAGCCGGTCGGTGATGGCGTGGCAACGAGTGTTGACGTTCGGTATTCGATGCGGTCGCGGTCCACCTCGACCTCCCCTTGGACGTGATTCGGTAGCGTACCCGGTGCCGCTACGGTCGAGTGGGTCGGCTACAGGAGAGATCAATGGAGTACGGGGACGGGACCCAAGCTGTATGGGCCGGTGAGGCTGGGACCAAATGGCAGCGGTCAACGCAAGTTCCCATCGCTGCCTCCGTGAGCTTCGGATACCACGATGTGGACGAGTGGCTTGCCGTCGCAAAGGGCGAAGCCGACGGACACATCTATGGGCGCAACACCAACCCGACCGTGGCCGCATTCGAAGCCAAGGTCGCTGCGTTGGAACACGCCGAGGCAGCGACCGCCTTTGCGACCGGCATGGCGGCGATATCAGACACACTCCACACCCTGTTGGACCCGGGCGAGCGTGTCGTATCGGTGCGCGACACCTACGGCGGTACCTCGAAGCTGTTCCTCGACTTCCTCCCCAGACTCGGGATCAGGACGACCCTGTGCGACACCGCCGACCACGACACCATCGAGGCCGAGATTGCCGAGGGTTGCAACCTGGTGTACCTCGAGACACCGACCAACCCAACGCTCAAGATCCTCGATCTCGAAAGGCTCTCCAGAGCGGCTCACCGTGTGGGCGCGACCGTCGTGGTTGACAACACCTTTGCGACGCCCATCAACCAACGTCCGCTCGAACTCGGCGCCGATCTCGTGATCCACTCCGCGACGAAGTTTCTTGGTGGTCACGCCGACGCCCTCGGCGGTGTCGTTTGCGGGGACGCGGAGCTTGTCGAGCGGATCTACCGATACCGTGAGATCACCGGCGCGGCACTCGGCCCTTTCGCCGCATATCTCTTGCTGCGTTCGATCAAGACGCTGCCCCTCAGGGTCGCCAAACACAACGAGAACGCCATGGCCATTGCCACACATCTCACCAGCCACCCCGCCATCGATGGTGTGTACTACCCCGGTCTCGAGTCGCATCCCGGCCACGAGATCGCCAAGAGCCAGATGCGCGGATTCGGTGGCGTGCTTTCCTTCTCGATCAAGGGTGGCTTCGACTCCGTGCGAAAGGTGCTCCCACGACTCCGACTCGCACACCGCGCGGCCAACCTCGGTGCCGTCGAAACCGTGGTCGGGCCGCCAGCCACCACCAGTCACGTTGAGCTGACCGCCGAGGAGCGGGCATCGCTCGGCATTCCCGAGAACCTCGTCCGGTACTCGGCAGGGATCGAGGACACGGCAGATCTGATCAACGACCTCGACGAAGCATTGGCTGTCCTCGCATGAGTGTTCCCGCATGACCGATCCGTTTCTCCAAGCCGCAATCGACGAAGCTCGCATGGGGCTGGCCGAGGGTGGCATCCCGATCGGCTCGGTACTCGTCGTTGACGGCGACATCATCGGGCGTGGGCGCAATCGACGCATCCAGAAGGGGTCGGCAATCCTCCACGGCGAGACGGATGCGCTTGAGAATGCCGGTCGTCAACCGGCGTCGGTGTATCGGCGATCAACCATCTACACGACGCTGTCACCGTGCGACATGTGCACCGGTGCCATCCTGCTCTATGGAATACCCAGTGTCGTCATCGGGGAGAACCTCACGTTCATGGGTGCCGAGGACCACCTCCGAAGCCGCGGTGTCGACGTGCGGGTGCTCGACAGTCCCGAGTGCGTCGACATGATGCAGTCCTTCATCACGAGCCATCCGGATCTGTGGAACGAGGACATCGGCGAGGAGTAGCTGCACCCGCGTGTGCTCGTGGTCTGTCGCTACTTGGAGATACCGATCCCGATCTCGAACCATTCGGGCCACGAGAGGCTCTCGACGGTGGTCATCCGAAACGCCTCGACGCCATCGATCGCGGCATCAGGTGTCCATCTGAGGATCTGACCGGTCTCGGTCGGGCCGTCGAAGGTCTCCACGAGCGTCCACTCGCCACCGACCATGACTTCAAGGCTGTGGACAGTTGAACCCGGGGGGTTCTGATAGACCGTGAAGGCCAGTTCAGCCAACGATACGGGTTCCGGGAAGGCGTACTGAATCCATTGGGGTGCATCTGCACCCGATGACCAGAACGATTCCGGATCGATTGAACCATCGAACGCGAGCTCAGGCCCCTGACCATCCCTGCTCATCGATGCCGAGGCTTCGGGTACCTCGGGAGGAACAACGCCGGAGCAGAACTCGTCCATTCCAGAGGCGCAGTATTCGGTGACACCACCGATGATGGTCGCCAGAACTCCGATCCCGGGAATCTCGGATGACGGAACCGTCAACGGGTTCCCCGTCAACACGACCAGATCGGCGAGCTTGCCCGGTGTCAGGGACCCGACCACGTCTTCCTGACGCAGTGCGTATGCCGCATTGATCGTCATCATCGCCAGGCCCTGCTCAACAGTGACACCGCCATCGGCCATCCAATCAGGGGCCTCGCACAGCGAGCCATCCTCTGCGATGTTTGACCGTGTCACCAGATTGAACAGTTCAATGATCGGACTGACCGGAAGCAGCGACGGGTCGTCTCCGTGCCACGCCACGATCAGATCGGGGTTGGCATCGACGATCAACCCCGGTCGGTCGCCGTATTGCTTGTAGAAGTCGGTCCATCCGATATCGGCGACGCATGCCGATGAGATCCCGAACATGGTCGGGATGATGCCGATCTCGCTGTATCTTCCCACGACCTCTTCGGTGAGAAACGCGTTGTGTTCAATGCGGTGATGCAGCACGTTCTCGCGCCCATCAAGCACCTGCTCATAGGCATCCTGAACCACGGCGATCGCCAGATCGCCCTGCGAATGGACAATGACCTGATATCCCGCAGCGTCTGCTTCCCCAATCAATGCCGCGAGCGTCTCAACATCGTGGAACGGCTCCTGGACAAAGTAGTCATCGAGGATCTCTTCGCTTGCCGCGATGTTTGCGCACGACCCTCCGTCGTTAAAAAGCTTGACACCGCCGATCCTGAGGCGGTCCCCGAGGACAGCATCTGGCGGATACTCGTCGTACCAGAACCCTTCGTCGACCCCACATGGATCCATACGTCCGAGATACAGACTGGTTCGCACCTTGAGCACGCCACGGTCTGAAGCATCAATGAACTGCTCGGGCCAACCCTGTTCGATGTGCGCATCGCCAAGGGAGGTGATGCCAACCTCGAGTGCGAGTGGCTGTCCGGCCTCGATGCCACCCATATCGGTGAGGACGTGCGTGTGTGCATCGACGAATCCCGGGATGAGCGTGTTCCCCGCAAGATCAATGACCTGTGTATCCGCGCCGATGTAGATCGCGATCTCGTCGGCCGAACCGACAGCAGTGATCGTCTCGCCCGTGACTGCGATCGCCTCAACAGTCCCGAATTCGGGATCCATCGTGACAACGTCACCACCGGTGAAGACGATGTCTGCAGATCCAAAAGTCGACGTGATCACGGAGGTTGTGGAGGAATCCGGCGCCACCGATGTCGAGGTCGTTTCCGTCGCGACATCAACGATGGTCGTCGTCGGGGTTGAGGTGCTCGTGCACGACGCAACGACGAGTGCCAAGACTGCCACCACTGTGCCTCGATTTCTCACAGCGGCAAGCTAGTGGTCTGTCGCTCAAATGGCTACCCGTTCCCAGCGGTGGTGTCGTGTGCTGCCGCAAGCTATCGTCGCGCAATGCCAGAGTCGATGACACTCACCCCCGAAACACGGGAACTCATCGACACACGCGAATGGTCAGAGCTGTGGCAGCCAGCGGGTGATATCGCGCTCGCCAACCATGGCTCGTATGGGCGGACCTTTCTGGCGGTGCGGACACTGCATGCCGCGATCGAGGTTGAGACTGACCAAGATCCTGCACGGTTCTTTCGCTACGACCATCACGACAGAATCGAAGCGGCCGCCGATGAAATCGGGGAATTCCTTGGCGTCCCAGCTGATCACGCTGTGGCGTTCACCCACAACGCAAGTACGGCTGTTTTGGAGGCAGTGGGCGCTTACGCCACGCCCCAGGGCCCGATTCTCACGACCAACCTCGGGTACGGGGGTATCCGCTACGGCCTTGTTGGGCTCGCTCCACGGCTCGCAACCAGCTACGAGGAAGTAGAGCTGGATTCGATCGGTGATGCAGCAAGCATCGGCGATGCGGTGTTGGAGGCGGTCGAGCAATACACACCATCGGTGATCGTCCTGGACCAGATCTCGTCGGCAACCGCCATGAGGCTGCCTGTTGAGGCATTGATCCCCGCAATCCGAGCGTTGTCGCCCGAGACTCGGATCGTGATCGATGCGGCCCATGCCGCCGGGATGGAACGGGACCCCGTTGTAGCAGGCGCTGACGCGTGGGTGTCAAACCTCCACAAGTGGGTCTGTGCGTCCACAGGAACAGCGGTCATCGTGACCGAGCGAGGATCAGACATGGCGCCAGCCTTCCGTTCCTGGACCGGGGACGAGGCCTTCCCCCGCTCCTTCACCTGGATCGGCACCGACGCAAAGGCGGCATATCTCTCGGCACCGCTGGCGACCCAGATCATGGACCGTTTGATCGCCGCCGGTCTCGACGAACACATCACGAAAATCCTGCACGACGCCGGGGATGAACTCGCTGAGGCATGGGGCGTCTCACCCGATCCGAGGCCCGAGGGATCGGCTGCACCGTGGATGAGGCTCATCGAGATGCCCATCCGTTCGCTCACTCAGCAAGAACTCAACGGGGCATCGCTCATCATCAGGAACCAGCTCAAGACCGACGTCATCTTCACCCAATTCCAGGGATCGACCTTCATCCGCCTGTCGGCGCACGGCTACAACACGCTCGGAGACTACGAACGTCTCGTGGAGGCTCCGTCGGTGCTTTCCAGCTATTGATCACCGTACGAGGGCAGTCCGCGACGATACGATGCGCCCATGCCCGAGACGCTGCCTACCGGCCTTGTGACCTACCTCTTCACCGACATTGAGGGCTCGACTCGGCTTCTGCACAGGGTCGGAGACCGATACGCGGATCTCCTTGACGCCCATCACAACATCATTCGCAGGGCGATCACCGACCACAACGGCGTGGAGCTGCGAACAGAGGGCGATGCATTCTTCGCAGTGTTCACCACGATCGAAGACGGGACGTCAGCAGCCGTCAAAGCCCAGCGAGACATCGCTTCCGACCCAGGCCTCTCATCCGAAAGTGTCAAGGTCCGAATGGGGATCCACTCTGGTGAGGCAACGCTCGGCGGGGATAACTACACAGGCATCGACGTCCACATAGCGGCACGAGTCGCAAACGCGGCGAACGGTGGGCAGATTCTCGTGACCGATCCGATCGCCCACAAGACCGTGATGTTCAGCGTCTCATTTGTCGACCTCGGCGGGTTCTGGCTCAAGGACATCGAAGAGCCAACGAACCTTCATGCCGTGATTGCAGAAGGCGTCGAACTCAGCACGGCACCGCCGAACGCCGCCAATACCCACCCGCGGAACGCACCTCGCGATCTTTCGTCATTCATTGGGCGAGACAGGGAGGTTTCCCACGCCCTTGAGATCTTGGATTCCAGCCGAGTGACCGTCCTCACGGGGCCGGGAGGTACGGGCAAGACCAGGCTCGCCATCAAGATCGCGACACTCGCCTCAAACAAGTTCCGGGACGGTGCCTTCTTCGTCCCCCTCGCTGGCATCACCGACCCCGAGTCCGTGCCAAACAGTCTGATCAATGCACTTGGGTTCCCCGCATCCGACGCGTCTGTCTCACCAATCGAGAATGTCGTTCGTTACCTGCGCGATCGAAACGCCTTACTCATCGTCGACAACTGCGAACACATCCTCACCGCAATCCCCCACATCCAAACAGTCCTCGCAGCATCTCCCAAAACGAAGGTATTGGCCACATCGAGAACTCCACTTGGGCTGCGTGGCGAACGCGACATCGCCATCCCACCACTCGACATTGAATCGAGCGCGACGCAGCTTTTCGTTGACAGGGCGACCGAAGTGAATGCGTCCTTCGCTCTCGATGAGTCGAATGCTGATGCTGTAAGACAACTCGTCGCCCGTCTCGACGGCCTACCGCTCGCGATTGAGCTCGCGGCGTCTCGGGCGCGGATGATGTCTCCTGAGTCCATTCTCGCAACACTCGATCCGCTTGCTCTTACCAGTAGCTCGACCTCAGGGCGACGCGAACAGACACTTGCTGACACCATCCGTTGGAGCTACGAGCTAC